>JANORJ010000462.1:0-1881 GCA_031415255.1 Chitinophagaceae bacterium
CAAATGCTGAATAATGCCCTATTTCACTGCGTAAATATTGTTTAAGACTGTCTGCCAGTTCTGTAAAGAGCTCTATCTTATTTTTACGAGCCTTTGTTTCCGAAGCATCAAAAGCGTTAATGATAAGAATACAAGGGACAGTAGTATCTGCCTTTGCAGTTACTAGTTCAGCATGACTTTGTAAAAAAACAATACCGGTACCCAGCAGCAGTAATATTTTTTTCATAAAAGAATTTAAACTGGTTTTATTTCAATCCAAGCCTTTCCATGAGCAATTCTTTTTTTGCTTTGCTTACGGATAGCTTTTCTCCGCTTTTTAAAATCACATAGCCTCCATCCGTTCTTAAAAATTGGGCGATGCAATTTACATTCACCAATGTGGAATGGTGGATGCGATGAAATAATTCTGGTGGCAACAATTCTTCCACATCACCCAGGGTTCTGGAAATAAGCATTGTCTTTTTATCTTTTATATACACTTTAGTATAAGCTCCTTCCGCTGTCAGATAGGTTATTGAAGAAACGTCCACAAATTCATAGCCTTCCCGTTGTGGTAAAGCAATTTTCTGTTCACCACCGGGTTGCTTCATATTACTGAGCAGGTTAGTAATGTGCTGAAGACTGCTGCCCTCAGCCATTTTCTTTTCTACTTTTTGTACCGCTGCTTTCAGATCGTTGGCATCAATTGGTTTTAGCAAATAATCAATAGCACTGATGCGAAAAGCCTTTGCTGCAAACTCGCCATGTGCCGTGGTGAAAATGATGGAGAAATTAATTTCTCCCAATACTTCCAGCATTTCAAAACCATTCATCCAAGGCATTTCCACATCTAAGAAAACAAGATCAGGATTATGTTTCTTAATGCTCATAATTCCTTCTTTGGCAGAATGACAAACGTCCAAGACTTCCACACCTGGGCAGTTTTGTTGCAGGTCGCTTAACAATGCCCTGATGCAATGTTGCTCATCATCAATAATAAGTGCCCGTATCATATTTCTTCTTTTATGGTAATGATAACTTTTGTACCTGCTGCAATTCCTTTTTCATCCTTCTGATCAATTGTTTCAAGACTTGCTTGTCGTTGTTGCAGCAAATTATCCAATTCAAGCCTTGCCTGGGTAAGATTAACCCCTTTAGATTGATGAGTAAGGGAACTGCCAGATTTATTTTGCTGAGAGGCTTCTCTGCCAATTCCATCATCTTCAATTATAATTTCAACTGTATCATTTTTTCGAGACACATTTAATGACAAACGACCTCCATTATTTCGTGGCATAATACCATGCCAGATAGCATTTTCAATGAACGGCTGAATAATTAATGCCGGCACCTGTACTGATTTCAAATCAATACTATCATCCACATTTACTTCATAAGAAAATTTGGTATCGAAACGCATAGCTTCTAATTGCAGATAGAGTTTACAGGTTTCTATTTCATCATACAGGGTTATTTCTTTTTTATCTGCATTATTAAATAAGGTGCGGATGAGTTTGGAAAAAGTAGTGAGATAAGTAACGCCTTTCTCTGTTTGCTGTTCCTGTATTAATGATTTAATAGAATTAAGGCAATTAAAAATAAAATGCGGATTCATCTGAGAACGTAGTGCTTTGGCTTCAAGTTCTACTAATTGTTTTTCGTGGGCAGCTTTTACTCTTTCCTGCTTTCGAACAGCTCTTACCCTCAATTTCACAATTGAAAATATTAGTATCGCTATTGCTGCCACTACCGATAACCAAAACCACCAGGTTTGCCAAAATGCTGGTTTTATTATTATCTCCATTTCTGCTATCTGCTTTCTCCATTCACCTTTACCAATTCTCACCTTTACCTGAAATTTATATTTACCCGGTTCGATATCACGCATAAAAGCAAACAGGC
>JANORJ010000463.1:0-9687 GCA_031415255.1 Chitinophagaceae bacterium
GGGAGAGGATAGTGTAAAACCTTTTTTACAGTACGAAGGTAAATGGGCTATTGTGTTGGGATTAACTTCTAATAAAGGGGCGAATGATTTTGAATTGCAACAAACTGCTAATGGGTTATTGTATGAAAAAGTATTACAAACCGTTTCTACCTGGGGCACTCCTGAGAATTTAATGTTTGTAGTTGGCGCCACACAAGCTGATTCATTTGTTAATATCAGAAAACTAACTCCTGACCATTTCTATCTTGTTCCGGGAGTTGGCGCACAGGGCGGAAGCCTGAAAGAGATTTCTGAAAAAGCAATGAATAAAGATGGTGGTATTCTGGTAAATGCAAGCCGGGCTATTATTTATGCTTCGGGTGGAGAAGATTTTGCAGAGAATGCAAGGATTGTTGCGAAGGAATATCAAGAGGAGATGAGGAAGTATTTAGTTTGATAATTTTTTCTTTATTTTTTTACCAACGATTCCCCCTGTAAAAGTGAAAATGATAATCAGAAGAAATAATAATAATACTCTGTATGCTGGAATGTTGAATTTAAAATCATTGTTTATTGATATAATCAATATTAATAAAAGGAAGATATTAATATATTGCTATTGTCTTTTTGGTTTGATATATATCCACAAATAAAACCACCACTAAATGTAGGAATAAAAATTCCGATTGAAAGAAAGAACAATATTCCACCTATCTTATCTTCATTGCTTATCGTCATTGCACAGATGTATATTAGAACTGCGCCTAAGCAAAAGCTAGTTGCAACTGCTGCTGCAATAGATAGAATGTTTCTTGTTGTATTACCCATAATACAAATTATCTCCTTTTTATTTTCCCGTTACATCAATTAATTTTCCTTCTTCGGTTTCCCCGGCAAAAAACTTCCTGTTGCCTGGCTATACCACGGCACAATATTCACCACAAACACACCGGCTGCAACAGCCGGGTCTGTTTTTACATAATTCTCTGCTTCTTCTTTTGTTTTACAATCCATAATAAAAAGGCCCCGCCAGGTAAAATCATTTTTACCAAAAGGGCCAGCGGCTTTTAAAATTCCTTCACTGTGCAATCTTTCCATATTGGAAAAATGGCCGGCAAAAATTTCTTTTCGCTTGACTGAATCTGTAATCTCTTTATCCATCGGCCCAGTTTTAAGTACTACCAGCCAGAATTGTTTAACTTTTTCTTCCGTTTTTTTAGCCGTTGAATCTTTTTGACCAAACGCTGGCTGTAAAATAGCAGCAAGAAAGAAGACACTGAAACCTAAAATAATTTTTCTCATTTAGATTATTTTTTTGCAGCCAACTGCAGCTTGATTTGTTTTAACCCTCCGAGTAGTGTGCAAGGTATTGTTACTAATAATCCCAACCAATCAGTAGTACTGAAATCTTTCCAGTTAAAATCGGCAATACCCAAAATGATTATTACTAACACAATACCTGTAAGCAGCACATGAATAAATGTTTTACGGGTAGAAATTTTTGCTGTCACAAAACCAGCTACTAAACAGCTTATAACAACAGTAGTTACCGCAAGTATTTTAAAAAGATTACTATTCTCCGGGCTCACATCATCTCGGGAGGAAGAGGTTGCCATTGTCAGTAATAAAATAAGATTCAACAGGAAAATAAGGGCAAAACCGGTAAATACACCCACCACTACTGACAAAATATTTTGCATCCTCTCTTTGGTTGTATATTCTTGCATAAACCAAATATCAGCCTTTTTTGTTTTACCATTACCTTTGCCCCAACAAAAAAGATTGCTTTATGGCGGCCCGCACAGACAACTTTCAAAGCCCTGATTATTTTAATGTAGATGAACTATTAACGGATGAACACAAGCTCATCCGGGAGACCGTTCGCAGTTATGTAAAGAAAGAAATTTCTCCCATTATTGAAGATTATGCACAACGGGCAGAGTTTCCACAGCAGATAGTAAAACAATTAGGCGACCTCGGTTGTTTTGGTCCCACAGTTCCAGCTGAATATGGCGGTGGTGGACTTGATTATATTTCTTACGGGCTGATGATGCAGGAATTAGAAAGAGGTGATAGCGGTGTTCGTTCTACAGCATCAGTGCAAGGTTCGTTAGTCATGTTTCCTATCTATCAATATGGAAGCGAAGAACAACGTAAAAAATATTTACCAAAATTAGCAAGTGGTGAATGGTTAGGTTGTTTTGGGTTAACAGAACCCAATCATGGCAGCGACCCATCAAGTATGCTTACTAATATTAAAGATGCTGGTGACCATGTAATTCTTAATGGCGCAAAAATGTGGATTAGCAATGCACCTTTTTCACAAGTAGCAGTGGTGTGGGCAAAAGACGAAGCAGGTGACATACGGGGAGTAATTGTAGAAAGAGGGATGGAAGGTTTTACTACTCCAACCACTCATGGTAAGTGGAGCTTGAGAGCATCTGCCACCGGCGAATTAGTTTTTGACAACGTAAAAATTCCGAAAGAAAATATTTTTCCGAACGTAAAAGGATTGAAAGGCCCGTTGGGTTGTTTAACCAAAGCAAGGTATGGCATTGCCTGGGGTGCAATCGGGGCAGCAATGGATTGTTATGATACGGCACTTCGCTATTCACAGGAAAGAGAACAATTCGGAAGACCAATCGGTGGTTTTCAATTACAACAAAAGAAATTAGCCGAAATGGTAACAGAAATTACCAAAGCACAATTATTAAACTGGCGGCTCGGTGTATTGATGAATGAAGGCAAAGTAACACCACAGCAAGTAAGTATGGCCAAACGTAATGCTTGTGAAGTAGCAACAAATATTTGTCGTGATGCTAGACAAATGCTCGGTGGCATGGGTATCACTGGTGAGTATCCAGTAATGCGCCACATGATGAACCTCGAAAGTGTTATCACTTACGAAGGCACACATGATATTCATTTGCTGATAAAGGTAATGGATGTAACAGGGTTTAATGCGTTTAAATAGCACTATGTTTCCACAATTGGGCAAGACTTAGCTTGGAAAGTGATTTAATTTTCAATATAGGCTTTGTTGCCGGCTGGTGTGTAGATGCCCCGAAGCGAATCAATCATCCTTGCCGTATCGGCTATGGCCGCCGGAAGAATAAAGAATAATTTAAAATTTAAAGAGTCGGTTGTTTGCATTTGCACATTGAGACCAAAGCTTTTTAGTTTGGCAAAACGGGTCAATCCTCTTTCTTTAGTTGTTGTTTCTATTACAAACTTATAATTGCCTGCTGGTGTTGCTGTCATTTGTTTGGGTTCAATCACACTATCTTTTTGTAGCATAGTTGTATCCTGTACCAGAACGGGTTCTTGTTTTTCATCCTTTACTGATGCTGCATTATTTTTTGCAGTTGTTCTTTTATATACGGTGTAGCCACCCCAAACGGCAAGTGCAATTCCTGCCAGCAATAATAAAGCAGCAATAGGTTTATTCCAGTTTGATTTTCCTTTACGGGAATAAAAAATACTTTTATAATCAGTAAAGGGTTCTTCGGTGGTGGTAGCAGCTGAAACTTCTTTAGCCTGGTAATCTTTCATAATAGCCGGTATGGCCTGACCCGATGTAAATGTAAACTCACCTGGTTTTGCTTTTACCAAACTGCCAATGCCTTCGAGTAAAAATGGTTTACCAATATTTAAAAATTGCAGTGCCAGTTCAAGATGAGATTCAAGATCTGCTGTTGCCAGTGCTTTTATTTTACCCGTTTGTGCGGAAATGAAGTTGATAAGATCCGCTGTTTCCTTCACAGATGGGTTATTTTCAAAGGAAACTCCTTCTAGCTCAAAAGGTTTACTTTGTTTATTATTTTCCGACTCAATTATCACCGACGGATCGAGCAAAAACGTACCAAAGCCGGGAAGATCTATACGTTTATGGATATAAAGATATTGCGCAAGTAATGGAGCTATTTTCAAAGCCATGGATTTAGGAATTGAAAGGTAGATATTTTATGTGGCTGGTGCAAGTGTGAAATGGCTTGGTAGTTTACCTTTGCCCGTCCGAACGAATCAACCGGGCGGATATTAATTATGCTTACAAAAGAGGAAACAAGCTTTATTGCTTATTGGGAGGAGAATAGATTGAAGAAGAAAAAAATATGGAAACAATTATCTGTTGGATTACCAATGGGTGTGGCCATCATAGTTTCTATTCTTATTAATCTGGTCTCCCGTTGGCATAAGGAAGCAGAAAAAACGATGCGACGGGAGCAATCTTCCCTGATAATTGTACTGGTTGCTGCATCTCTCCTGATTGTCGTTTTTATAGTCATCTTTTCTGCCCGCCACCGCTGGGATATGGATGAACAGCATTATAAAGAACTGATGGCAAAAAAAAACAGGGATTAATTTAAAAAAAATACCCTTCTTTGCAGCAAAATAGACTTTTGTGTGGTCTATAACCAGATTTACGGAACTAAAAAAACAGGATGAGACGGACTTTTTTTATTTTATCGGTATTTTTTCTTCTTTTTAATGGCTCCAGTTGTATAAAAGATACTGGCTGTCAAAACAAAACAATCCAGAGTGAGCAGGCGGCCATGACGGCATATGCGGTTTCCAATGGCATTGCTGGCACCACACACAGTAGTGGGTTGTATTATCAGGTTTCCACTCCTGGCAGTGGAGCTTTTCCTACAAGTACCTCTAGGGTTTCAGTTACCTATACAGGAAAATATCTTGACGGAACTGTGTTTGAGACAACCACAACCCCTGTTACTTTTGGGGTGAACGAAGTAATCGTGGGTTGGCAAATCGGTATACCACTAGTCCAGAAAGGTGGCACCATAAAAATGATTATCCCTTCATCATTGGCCTACGGTTGTTCAGGTAGAGGTTCAATACCTGGCAACACTATACTTTTTTTCGAAGTCCGCATTGTGGACATTTTATAATAGCTGAGACTATCTGCTTCTGCTTAGCCCCCCGAATAATATCGGGGGGTTTTTAAATTTGTACATTTGATGTAAACTCTACACTTTGCCTTACGAAGCCATATCAGTTTTCGACATTTTTAAAATAGGCGTTGGGCCTTCCAGCTCCCACACATTGGGACCTTGGAGGGCTGCACAACGATTTGCCGGAGCATTGCAGCAAAAAAACATATTGGTTGATACAACTGAAGTAAAAGTTTTATTGTACGGCTCATTAGCCAAAACCGGCAAAGGGCACGGAACAGATATAGCAGTGCAATTAGGATTGTGTGGTGATGACCCTGTTACATTTGCCGTGGATCAGATTGCAACAAAAATTAGTGACATAGCTGCCAATAAGAAGATTGTGTTGCTTGGCTTACATGAAGTAGATTTTAATCCGCACGAAGACATTGATTTTTTATTTACAGAAACATTGCCCTATCATCCCAATGCGGTTACTTTTTTGGCTACACTTAGAAACGGTGAATCCATTGCTGAAACCTATTATTCTATCGGAGGAGGCTTTGTTATAAAAGAAGGGGAAATGGTTTCTGCAAAAGATACTGCACAGTTACCTTTTCCTATTAATACGGCAGATGATATTTTACACTGGTGTATTAAAACCGGTATGTCCATCAGTGAAATAGTAATGGAAAATGAAAATACTTGGCGAAATGAAAAGGAAACAAAAGATGGGGTGCTGAACATATGGCGGGTGATGAAGGAATGTATTTATCGTGGCAGTCATACTGCCGGCATACTACCCGGAGGGTTAAATGTAAAACGCCGTGCTGCTGCATTAAATAAAAAATTGGTTGGTGAAAAAAAATATACAGATTATGATTCATGGCTTACCGTTATTCGTTCTGGCGGCAATGATTTTAAATACACATTAGATTGGGTTAGTTGTTTTGCGTTGGCTGTAAACGAAGAGAACGCATCTTTTGGAAGAGTAGTAACAGCACCTACTAACGGAGCCGCTGGTGTTATTCCTGCTGTGTTACAATATTATATTGCTTTTTGTCCCGATAGCTGTCGGGAGGAAAATAAAGAAGAGAAGATTATACAATTTCTTTTAACGGCCGCAGAGATAGGAAGTATTTTTAAAAAGGGAGCCACACTTTCAGCTGCAATGGGAGGCTGCCAGGCAGAGATAGGTGTTTCATCCGCTATGGCCGCTGCGGGATTAACGGAATGTATGGGCGGCACACAAAAACAAGTGATGATGGCTTCGGAAATTGCAATGGAACATCATCTAGGATTAACCTGCGACCCGATTGGTGGGTTGGTACAAGTGCCATGTATTGAAAGAAATACGATGGGAGCCATAAAAGCCATCACCGCTTCGCAATTAGCATTACAAAGTACTCCTGATTTTGCTAAAGTATCATTGGACGCAGTTATTAAAACCATGTGGGACACGGCAAAGGACATGAATTTTAAATACAAAGAAACGGCTGATGGAGGATTGGCAATTAATGTTCCGTTGAGTTTGCCGGAGTGTTAACGCATCGAATCTTTTGCAAGCTTTCTCAAGATTGCCCATTGTTTCAATGTTTCTTTATAATTAACAGCAGGAAATCCCAGCACTGTTTCTCCATCAGGAATATCATTTATTATACCTGCTTTGCCACCTATCTTAACACCATTGCCAATAGTAATATGATCTTTTACAGCCGCTTGTCCGCCCATAATCACTCCATCACCGATTGTTACTGATCCGGCTATACCACAACTGCCGGCAATCAAACACATTCGTCCTATATGGCAATTATGACCAATCTGTACCAGGTTATCAATCTTGGTTCCATCGCCAATAGTAGTGGCACTAAATTTTCCCCGGTCAATGCATGTCCCCGAACCAATTTCTACGGCATTGCCAATAATGACGGTGCCAATGTGTGGAATTTTTACAATACTTTTTCCATCGGCACCGGGACGATAACCAAAGCCATCGCCACCAATAGCAACGTTGGGATGAAAAATACAATATGCACCTACCTGACATCTTTCTCTAATAACAGTACCTGACCAAATGATAGTACCCTTACCAATACTACAACCATCAAGAATAGTTACGTTTGGATATATTATTACATCGTCCTGAATTTTTACATCAGCCCCAATGTAGCAGCCTGCACCAATTTTACTTCCTACACCTATGGTTGCACTTGCATGGATAATAGCTGACGGATGAATAGCCATCTCAAATACCGGCGGTTCCGGTGCAAATAATTCCAGTAATTGTCCAATAGCGAGGTCAGCATTTTTTACTTTAATCAAAGCCTTGTTTTCTCCGGGCTCCATATCAAGTGATTCATCAATTAATGCAGCGGAGGCTTTTGAATCATTCCACAGCGATGCATATTTTTTACTACCGATAAATGTAATATGATTTTTACCGGCAAGCTTTACTTCCTCTGCTCCGGTTATAAGATGTGTAGTGCTTCCTGCTTGTACACCTTTTACTACTTCATTTATTTGTTCTATGGTGAATGACTTCATTTGTATTGATAGTTGGTCTATTAAAATTTGCTTGAAGTTAAGAACTAATGTTCATCCGCCGGAAAAGCCCTAACGGTAGTATTATCTCAGTTTTAATTCTGAAATTATTTTATACATCAATTTTTGGCCACATAGTACATAGAACACAATAGAGAAGCACATAGACTTTGGAAACCTATGTTCCTATCTATCTATGTGATTCAAAATAATACACTACCCTAAACCCGCATTTGAACATCCAACCAAATGATTTACTCCGTAACTTTCCTAAAATATCCACCTCCATGCGAAAGTTACTATTTCTATATTTTATATTTCTTATTCCTTGTTCGGTGTTTTCCCAGCAATTTGGGGGCAATCCACCTACACAAAAATGGAAGCAAATCAATACTGATTCGGTACGAATAATTTTTCCAGTAGGATTAGATAGTCAGGCAAACAGGGCGGCTTCCATCGTTCATTATATGGCAGCTGCAAAACCCGTATCGCTGGGTGATCAATTAAAGAAGGTAAATATTGTTTTACAAAATCAAACCACTGTTCCCAACGGTTATGTACAACTGGGGCCTTTTCGCAGCGAATTTTTTCTTACTCCCGACCTTAATAATTTCGGACAGGGAAGTATTTCTTGGGGCGATCAGTTAGCCTTGCATGAATACCGCCATGTGCAGCAGTTCAATAATTTTAATAATGGGTTGAGCAAGCTGATGAAAACGTTGTTTGGTCAGGAGGGATATGCACTTGCAATTAATGCTGCTATTCCCGATTGGTTTTATGAAGGCGATGCCGTGTATCAGGAAACGGTGTTGACAAAACAGGGCCGTGGTCGGATACCACTTTTTCTCAATACTTATCCATCACTTTGGCAGGGAGGAAAAAAATATTCGTGGATGAAATTGCGGAACGGTTCTTTTAAAGATTATGTACCTAATCATTATAACCTCGGCTATCTGCTGGTAAATTATGGCAGAGAAAAGTATGGCGAAGATTTCTGGGCAAAAGTTACTAAGGATGCCAGTGCCTTCAAAGGTTTGTTATATCCTTTTCAGGTGGCCATAAAAAAATATGCAGGGGTAGATTATAAAACATTCAGGGAACAGGCTTTTGATTTTTATAAAAAAAATACAGAACGGATTGCTGCAACAAGAGACGAATATCTCTTTCCTGTTAAAAAAAATTTTGTCAATAATTATTCCTTTCCCTATGCAGCAGGTATTGATTCATTGGTCTATTTAAAAAGCAGTTCCCGGCAGCGGGCCACCTTTTATATTAAGGATGGGAAAGGGGAACATAAATTAAAAACGAGGGATATTTCTATTGACGAACAATTTTCTTATCGTAATGGAAAAATAGTTTATGCGGCCTTCGAAACTGATCCCCGTTGGGGCTGGAAAGATTATAGTGTGATAAAAGTAATAGATGTGCAAACAGGTGTGCAGCGGAAAATTACAGGCAAGTCAAAATATTTTACTCCGGATATTTCAGCAGACGGATCAAAAGTGGCAGCAGTGCAGGTGGATGAAAAGGGGAGAAGTGAATTGCATATAATTGATGCTGCAAATGGGCAAGTGATTAAAACTATTCATTCCTCGGAGATTAATCTTTTTACCGACCCTAAGTTTATTGATGAAAATTCATTAGTAACGGCGGTTAGATTAAGTGATGGCAAAATGGCACTGGCAACGGCCGAGATTGCCACGGGTAATACGGTGCGGTTAACACCTCCTTCGTTCAATGTAGTGGGTTATCCCTGTGTGAACAACGGCATCATATATTTTACGGCATCGTATAGTGGCAATGATGATGTGTTTGCCCTGCGGATGAGTGATAAAAAGATTTTTAAAATAACTGACGGCCCATTAGGAAATTATTATGCTAATGCCGGGAATGGAAAAATTACCTGGTCTGCTTTTACTGCCGAAGGTTATCAGTTAAAACAAATGAATGAGAAAGATATTGTTTGGAACGAAATTGGTTCAGCTGTTGCAGAGAAATTGACTGATAACATTTCTACGAAATTTTCAGCAGAGTACAGTGATGTGTTATTGAATAAAGTGCAACAAAGAAATTTTCCGGTAAGCAAGTATAAGAAAGGAACCAAGCTGTTGAACTTTCATAGCTGGCGACCTTATTACGAGGATCCAATATTCACTTTTTCTTTGTATGGAGAAAATGTGCTGAATACCTTGCAGACAGAGTTGTATTATTTGTACAATCAGAATGATAAAACAAGTGCCGTTGGTTTTAGTGGGGTGTATGGTGCATGGTTTCCTTA
>JANORJ010000464.1:0-4628 GCA_031415255.1 Chitinophagaceae bacterium
TTTGATGATTGCTTCGGTGCCATCATCAAGCCCACGGTAATAATTATTCTCTTTGAAATTGGGAGTTATTTCGTTTTCTATAATTCGTTTTGCTGTAACATCTGGCAATGCACCTTCAAGACCATAACCGACCTGTATGGTCATTTTTCTGTCGTCTTTGGCCACTAATACTACAATGCCATTATTTTTATCATTGTTTCCAACTCCCCACTGCCGGCCTATTTGAAATGCTATATCGTTTACAGTGTAGTCTCCGGTTGTTTTCATTATTACAACAACAACCTGATTAGAAGAACTATCGTCGTAAGCAACAAGTTTGCTTTCTAATGCTTCAATTTGTGGACCAGTAAGAGTACCTGTAAAATCGTTAACCAGTTTAGCGGGGCTTGGTCTTGATGGAATTGCTTTTTCAATCTGTGCAGACACACAAACTGAAATTAGCAGACTAAATATAAATAAGAGTTTTTTCATTGATACTATCTGCCGAATACAATTTCGTCAGGTAATTCGTTTTTATCTGTATCCCTTTCAAATGGGAAATGGGTGGTGAGTGCTTCGCCAATCTGAATTGTACATTCAGCAATTCCTTTGGCATAGTGCTCCTTATTGAAAGTAGAAAGCATTTCAGCTACTACTTTATTCCAATATTCAGCACCTACTTTATTATGGATACCCTCATCCCCAAAAACTGCTAACTGATGATCTTTAAGGGCTATATAAACAAGCACAGCATTACGCTGCTCTGTCTTCTCCATTTTAAGTGTAAAGAAAATTTCTGCGGCCCGGTCAATAGCATCCACCCAACTACAATGGCTTTCGACATAAACTCTTACTTCGCCACTCGTACGTTGCTCAGCATGACGAATAGCTTTTACAATAAGCCTATTGTCCTCTTCATTGAAGAGAGATTTTCTCTTTTGCCAGGGAAATAATTTCACGGAGATCAGTTAGATTATTTACTAAAATCCACTTTTGTATCTTCTGAACCTTCTGGTGCTTCGTAGTTAGCTTTCTGTTTATAACCAAACATATTCGCTATCATATTAGCAGGAAATCTAACCACCTTTTGATTAAAACCAGTGATAGCAGTGTTCCAGTCATTCAAAGCTACCGTTACTCTGTTTTCTGTTCCTTCTATCTGTGCTTGAAGATCTCTGAAAAGATCCGTAGCCTTTAAAGTAGGATAAGCTTCTATATTAATATTAAGAGCAGAACGACCTACTGCAGTAAGCTGACGATCTGCGTCTGCCACCTGCTGTGGAGTTGAAGACTCGGTAATGGTTGGTATTTTTGACCTCATCTGCACAATTTTAATAAGCGTTGTATCTTCATTTGTTGCAGCACCTTTAATAGTGTTTACAACATTTTCATACAATTTTGCTTTACGATTGTATTGTGTTTGCACTTGTCCCCATTTTCCTTTGATATCAGTTTCGCCGCTTGCCAGGCCATTTCTTACATTACAGCCCCACATAAATAATATTAAAAGCAGTGCTGCGATAGACAATAACGTAATGTTACGGGTTCCTTTCATTATAGTAGTTTTTTATTAGGGGGTAAAATTAGTGATTTCAGTATTTCAGCAAGGTATATTTTCGGTTAGTCAAGTATTATTGCCGGTCAAACGGTGATTTCGTATCTCTGCGGCATGGTTTTAGCCCGGCAATCATCAAATTCAGTGTTTATGGATCTGGTAAAAAAAATCTCCGCTGTTGCTATAGCCGCTCTTTTCGTTTGTACGCAATGCAAAAAATCAGATAAGAATAATAATACACCAAACGGATCAATTAGCGTTAAAGACTCAGTGATTGTGCAGGGATTAAATTATCCCTGGGAAATTTTATGGGGATCAGACAACCATATATGGATGACAGAGCGAGGCGGAAAGATAAGTCGGGTGAACCCTGCTACCGGAACTGTATCAGTACTCCATACTATTACAGAAGTAGTATCTAATGGCGAAGGAGGATTACTTGGCATGGTATTGCATCCAAATTTTTCAACTACGCCACATGTATTTGTAGCATATAATTATAACTCAGGTGGCTACAAGGAAAAAGTTGTACGATATAATTACAATGGAACTACACTTGCAAGCCCTATAACGATTATTGAAAACATAACAGCATCTTCTATTCATAATGGTTGCCGTCTTTTAATTACTCCTGATCTTAAATTATTTATTACAACTGGCGATGCAGCTAATCAATCTCTGCCACAAAATATTTCTTCCACCAATGGTAAAGTACTACGGTTAAATCTTGACGGCACTGTTCCTGCCGATAACCCGGTGGCAGGAAACCCTTACTGGAGTTTTGGCCATCGCAATGCACAGGGTTTGGTTTTTGCCAATAATATATTGTATAGCAGCGAACATGGCCCAAGCAGCGATGATGAATTAAACATAATTGAAAAAGGAAGAAATTACGGCTGGCCAACTGTTCCTGGCTTTTGTGATGCGGGTACTGAACAAATTTTTTGCACCGCTAATAATGTAAGAGAACCATTAAAAGCATGGACACCAACAATAGCTGTTTGTGGGTTGGACTATTATAATAACGACCTTATTCCACAATGGAAAAATTCGTTGCTGATGGTTGCTTTAAAAGATGCAAGGCTTTATCAATTAAAACTGGATGATGCACATATCAGCATTACAGCAACCACTGAATATTTTGCAAATAGTTATGGAAGGATGAGAGATATATGTATTTCTCCTACAGGTAAAGTCTATATCTGTACCAGCAATGGTGGAAATGCTGATAAGATTATTGAAGTGAGAAAATAAATGTATTTGAAAAATGTTTTAACTGCTCTATGACCCTTCGACAAGCTCAGGACAGGTCATCAGACACAGCTGCAATACCCGGCAACGTTTTTCCTTCAAAATACTCCAGCAATGCACCGCCGCCGGTGGATACGTAGCTTACTTTATCAGCAAAGCCAAATTGATTGATAGCTGCAACAGAATCTCCGCCGCCAACTAAAGAAAAAGAACCATTTTCTGTTGCTTCTGCTATTGCAACGGCAACTGTTTTTGTTCCATGTTGAAAATTATGCATTTCAAAAACACCCATGGGGCCATTCCACAGAATTGTTTTGGAGTGTTTGATTACGTTACTAAATTGTTCGCAGGCCATCATCCCAATATCTAACCCCATCCATCCATCGGGAATATTATTGCTTGGTGCAACAGAAGTCTTTGCATCTGCTGCAAACTTATCTGCAATAACTGAATCAGAAGGCAGGTGAATACAAACACCTTTTTCTTTAGCTTTCTTTAAAATTTCAAGGGCCGTTTCTAATCGGTCTTCTTCGCACAAAGAGTTTCCTATTTTTCCACCTTCCGCTTTCATAAATGTGTAAGCCATACCACCACCAATAATAATATCAGTAGCCCTCTCCAGCAGATTTTCGATGATAAGAATTTTATCACTCACTTTTGCCCCGCCAATAATGGCAACAAAAGGTTTATCTGCTTTATGCATTACTTTTTCTGCACTGGCTACTTCATTTTCCATCAGCAAACCAAACATTCTTTTTTCTGCCGAAAAAAATTGTGCAATAACCGCTGTAGAGGCATGTGCCCGGTGTGCGGTGCCAAACGCATCGTTTACCCACACATCGCCAAGGGTAGAAAGTTTTTCAGCAAACTTTGCATCACCAGCTTCTTCTTCTTTATAAAAGCGGATATTTTCCAGCAATAAAACTTCACCGGAACGCATCATATTTTGAGTAAGATGTGCCTGCTCACCAATACAATCATTGGCAAAAAAAACAGTGGTGCCACCTAACAATTCGCTGAGGTGTTTTATTAAATGCTTGAGGGAGTATTTATCTTCCGGACCATTCTGGGGCCGGCCAAAGTGGCTCATTAAAATAACCATGCCGCCATCAGCCAATATTTTTTTAATGGTAGGAACGGCTGCCTTCATCCGGGTATCATCGGTAATTTCAAACTTATCATTCAACGGTACATTAAAGTCAACACGAACCAATGCTTTTTGTCCTTTAAAATTATACCCAGCAAATTTTGACATACCGTTGTTTTAAGAATGAAGAACTATTAAAGAATTCTTTTTTGTTTTTGTGCTTCTTTAAATAATACATGCCCGGCTACGGTTGCCATCACTTCATCTGTCACATCCTTGCCACCTTTCATATTGGTACTGATACTTTGCAGAGTGTATTTAGGGCCAAAGGGTATTCCCCACCACCCAAAAAATACAGAGATAAGCGTAAACGGCAATCCTTTTGCCACTGCATTTTCGCCAGCCCGGACAAGGTAAACTCCAGAAGTACGTTTAAATGTAACAACAATCAAAGAAAAAACAAACGGGTAATAGACAAATTGGCCTCCCTCCTCTACTTCGGTTTGCAGGCGTTCTGCTGACAGGCCGTCAATATTTTTAATTTTCATATGGAGGTCTCTTTAAAATAAATACCGCAACAAATCTGTTAGCCGATTCATTGCGGTACAAGAAACAAAAAATATTCTATTAACTGATAAGTTTGGCGAAATAGTTTACTGTACGTACCAACTGGCTTACATAGCTCATTTCATTATCATACCAACTTACTGTTTTTACTAATTGCTTATCTCCTACTGTCATTACTTTAGTTTGTGT
>JANORJ010000465.1:0-6665 GCA_031415255.1 Chitinophagaceae bacterium
CATGAAACTTAAGTTCTCTTTCTTCTTTTGGTGTTTTAGAAATTAAATTTACCAACCCTGCTATGGCACCGCCACCATATAGTGTAGAGGCAGATCCTTTTATCACTTCAAATTGCTTCAAATCTAATGGCGGAGTTTGCAACAATCCTAATCCGCTACTGAAGCCTGCATACAAAGGGAATCCGTCTTTTAGAATTTGAGTGTATCGTCCGTCCAATCCCTGTATGCGAATAGAAGCATTAGCAGAAGTTGCTGAGGTTTGTTGTGTTTGTATGCCGGTGCTTTCTGTCAATACCATTCTTATATCGCCGGGTTTCATATTGGCTTTTTCATCCAGTTCTTCTCCGGCGATAAACTCTACTCTGGTTGGAATATCCTGAATTGTTCTTGAGCTTCGGGTAGATTGAATGACTACTTCTTCTCCCTCTTCATGTTCTTCTTCTTCTAAAAAAATATCAACTGCTTCTGCAGATGATAAAGGAAAAGAAAATTCTTTCTGCATGTCAGGCCTGCCTACATAGGTAACCTTAACCAGGTGCTTGCCGGAAGGAATATTATTGATAACAACTCTTCCATTACTATCGGCTATTGCTATTTTATTCAATGCTGGAAAAGCAACCGTAGCTCCTGATAGCGGCTCCTTATGATGAGCACATTGTATAATTGCTTTAAAACTGTTTTGTGCGAATACAGCTGAGGTACATAACAGTACCCCAATAATTAAACATATTTTGTTCATTTCTTAATTGGTTGATGTACGAAAAAAATAATTGCTTTCCGGGGAGTGAAATCATCAACTTAATTTGGGCGGCTGCCAGAAATCGTACTCAACACTTGGAAGTGCTGTTTGAAGATAGGCGGTATGAACTGAAGAAATTTTTATTGGAATAATTTCAAAAGCTATTGGTTCAAAAGCTATGGTGGCAGTAGCACATCCTTCGCAACTGAAAAAAGGAGAGCAACTGCCGCAATCCTCGTCACCGGTTTCATGATTGGCCGGTTGTTCCGTTCCGGCTGACAAATCCATTTTGTCATCCGGGCAATCATCAAAGGCACAGCAGGGAATTGCAGCTAGCAGTATAATATAAAAAGCCAATATGTAACCTGACAACTTCATTACTTGCAAAAATATTCTTTGAACTTGTATAATAACACAAAAGCGACTGATTTATTATCGCAACCACAGGTCAACCGTTACTTGCTTACAAACCTGTAGTTTTACTGGCATTAATTAAAAACTTTATACATGAAAGCTTTTTTTCTTTTTATCGGGATGTTGTTAAATTTTTTATCCTTCGCACAAACGGGAATAGAGAACCATTATAAAATTTACAATACCCATACCAAACAATTAACCACCCCGGAACAAATAGCCGTTGATTGTAAAGAGGTGAATGTATTATTTTTTGGTGAAGAACATAATGACAGTGCCGGACATTATATGGAAAAAGCAATTTTCAATGCATTGCAAAAACAGTATAGTGATAAGCTAGCCCTCAGCATGGAAATGTTTGAAACAGATTGTCAATTGGTATTGAATGAATACCTGGATGGTTTTATCAGCGAAGAAAGAATGATAAAAGAAGCAAGGGCCTGGACTAATTATAAAGATTATAAACCAGCAGTTGAATTAGCGAAACTAAATAAACTTGCTGTTATTGCTGCTAACCCACCGCGACGATATGTAAATATGGTAAGCCGCAAAGGGATGAAATCGTTGGACAGTCTTCCGAAGTCATCAAAACGTTTCTTACCAAAGTTGCCGTATGATACTGCAACGGGCAGGTATCGGGAAAAATTTATGGACTTTATGAAAGGAGGCAGCCCCGGCACTGGAAATGCCCGCATCTTTTACAGCCAAAGCCTTTGGGATGCTGGAATGAGTAACAGTATTTATAACTACTGGCGAAAAAATAAAGACAAGAAAATATTTCACATGGTCGGTCGTTTCCATTGTGATGAAAAATTGGGTACCGCCGAACAATTGCAAAACAGGAACGCTAAACTGAAAATTTTAAACATCAGTTGCTTCAGTGATTCTTCCTTTGCTAATCCTGATTGGGAAAAGTTTAGCAACCTCGGTGATTATATTATAATGACCGATCCGGGATTGAAGAAAACTTATTGAACCACATAGGTATGAAGGAACATAGAAAATACACACATAGAAAACCTAAGTAGAAAATTATCTCAACAACAACTCACAAGGCTTTAACCCCGTATGTTTTTTAAAGGCGGTAGAAAAGTGAGAAATAGAAGAATAGCCGAGTAGCATAGAAACTTCTGTTACGCTTAATCCTTTTTCATACAAAAGGTATTTAGCATGTTCCATCCGCTGGCTTTGGTAGAAATCGAATATGGTGGTGCCAAACAATTCCTTAAAACCTTTTTTCAGGTAACATTCGTTGATGGCCACTTTACGGCTCAGTTCTTTAATAGTGATGGGCTCACCAATATGTTGCAGTAGAATTTCTCTTGCTTTAATGATTTTTTCCCGGTCCAGCTCATTGGCAAGAAACTTACAATTGATAACATCAATTTGCTTTTCACCAATCATACAATCCAGGCTGTATAATAATAGCATCTGTGTTTGTGCATTGATGTAAATATTTTCCAAGCTATCGCTGTAGGTATGATTCAGCACTCCTTCCAGTACCATTCTTGTTTTACCACACAGCGGAAGTATTTTGGTGAACGAAGAACGGTGGTCAAAATTCAATATATCATCGGTCAGTACGGCATTACCTTTTCTTGGCTTTACAAACTGATTAAGATGTGCCGGAGAAAATTTAAAACTCACCACATCCACACTGTCCACTCTTTCCATACAAGTTTTAGATGCGTTGAACTGGCACATGTCGCATTCTGTATTTTTTTTGCGGCAGTAAACATTACCACTAACGCAAAAACGTAGTTCCAGATAGTTTTCTTTGGGTTCGCTTTTGGCATAATGATATACCAGCATGCCAGTGTCTTCAATATTCCACTGCGCATTGCGGCTGTACCTGTTAATAGTATAATTAACCGACCCGGGAATTTGTTGCTCCCTTTCCTGCAGCAAAACCAATTGATCCTGCATCAGGTTTTGCTTATATGCCAACGCCAATATGTCTGGGGGATTATGCATTATCAATTGCAAATCTACAAATTCTCTCTCAATTTTAATGTTGTGACTTTGATTTGCCCCTATCGGCCTTGATATTTAACAATCTATCGCTAAAAAAACTTCGCTTTTTACCTGTATCTGCTAACTTTGCCCTTCTTCCCGATTTTATCGGGATTGTTTTTAACCAATTACATGATTCATCCGCATACATACATTCATCCTAATGCAAGGCTGGCGACCAACGTAAAGATTGACCCATTTACCGTAATCCACCAGGACGTAGAAATTGGTGATGGCACCTGGATTGGGTCGAACGTAACCATTATGGAAGGCGCCAGAATTGGTAAAAATTGCCGCATTTTTCCCGGTGCTGTTATTGCCGCCGTTCCGCAGGATTTAAAGTTTCAGGGAGAATATTCCAACGTATATATTGGCGATGGCACCACCATCCGTGAGTTTGTAACGGTGAACCGTGGTACCAAAGACAGAGATAAAACGGTGATTGGAAAGAACTGCCTTATTATGGCCTATTGCCATTTTGCCCACGACTGCTTAGTAGGCGATAATTGCATTACCAGCAACAATACACAAGTGGCCGGGCATGTAACTATTGGCGAATGGAGCATATTGGCTGGCATGTGTGCCGTTCACCAGTTTGTAAAAATTGGTGCCCATGCATTTATTAGTGGTGGTTCATTAGTAAGTAAAGATGTGCCCCCGTACATTAAAGCAGGCCGTACACCATTAAGTTATGCCGGTGTAAATTCTATTGGGTTAAAACGCCGAGGTTTTAGTGTAGAACGTATCAATCACATTCTTGACATCTACAGGGTGTTGTACAATAAAGGTATGAACACCAGCCAAGCGGTGGAATATATTGAAGAAGAAATGCCCGCCACCGATGAACGGGATGAAATAGTAACTTTCATCCGTGAAAGTGGAAGAGGTATCATCAAACGATTTACCAAAGGCAACACTGATGACGATTTGCCTGTCTGACGCCGGTAAACGGTTTAACCGTGACTGGATATTCCGTCATGTCAACTACACATTTGAAGCAGGACAGTCATATGCTATTACCGGGCCTAATGGGTCGGGCAAGAGTACGTTGCTCCAGGCATTAAGTGGTGCAATGATGATAAATGAAGGAAAATGTCAATGGTCAATGGTCAATGGTGAAATAGAGGCGGAGAAAATTTATAGTCATGTCTCCATTTGCGCCCCCTACTTGGAAGTGGTGGAAGAAATGAACCTGCGGGAATTCTTAGATTTTCATCATGGGTTTAAGCCTTTCCTTTCCGGCGTTACAACCGATTTAATTATTTCAGCTATTGGTTTGGAAAAAGCAGTGAATAAACAAATACGTTATTATTCTTCGGGTATGAAGCAACGGGTAAAGCTGGCGCAATGTATTTTTTCTGATACCGCTATTGTGTTGTTGGATGAACCTTGCACTAATCTTGATACGGCGGGCATTGAATTGTATCATCGTCTCATTGCTGCTTATTGTAAAGATAGATTAGTAGTAGTGAGCAGTAATGATGAAGTGGAGTATAAATTTTGTGAAAAGAGGATTAATGTGGGAGATTATAAAGCCCTGTCCCTAAAGGGAACTTAGGTTAATGAGTCACTATCACATATTTTATTGCTGAAAGGAATAAGTTTTCTTTTGTTACCAGCTTTAGTAATACTATCATCGTCCCTTGCGTCGCACACTTGTACGGAAGTAACACGAAGATCATTATATGAGAATTTTTATTTGTATTTATGGCTAAAGAAAAAATCCAACGTCGACATAAATTAAAGCCGCTTTGCATTTTTAGGAATTTTTCCATTTTGAAATTCCTGTCTTTGTGTTATATCCCCTAAATCCATTTCAAATTTTTCCCATTTACCTAACCAATTTCTTACTGCACAACTTAATTCGCCTTTTACATTGTCTGCAAATTGCCAAAGAATATGATAGCCTTCTTCATTTGTAAATCCCTCATTATCTGCTTGTGATATCGCTTTTGTTCTAGCCCAAATCTTAGTTTTAATTGTGTCAACTATTTCAAAATTTTCATTATTAAATGCTGCGTTTAGCATTTGAAAGGCATAAATCACTTTTACCTTTTCAAAATAATTTGTCAACCATTTAACTGCTCAATTGGGTTTATAATCTTGAATTATTTCTTTGAACTCATTAAGTTCGTCTTGCCCAAGCTCTCCGTCAACAACCGGATTTCTTTCTACTTGCGCCAAAGGTTCGCCGTCTTGATTTAATATGTCGAACATTGTCCACATATTAGGTTGCTCACTTGGATCAAGCTCAATTTTACCTTTCAGTCCGACAGCTGTTAGTGAGTTAAGGAGCTCCTCGACGTGTATATCAAGGTCTTCTGTGCCTAATATTCTAATATAATATCCCATAGAAAAATTTTACTGTAGCGTTTTCTATAACCCACAATTTTTTTATGTTTCGTATAGCAACCCTAAATTAATCGTAAACATTAATAAAACAAACTGCTCTCAGAAAATTATAAAACTTGAAAGAAATTCACACCTAAGTTCCCTTTAGGGACAGGGTTTTAGGGCTTAATTATTCTTCATCGGCACTATCATCTCAAAAGAAGGGATGCTAACATCAAACATTTTTTTACTGTGCAGATTTTCCATCTGGTAAGTGCCATTCATACGGCCCATTTCGGTGCGTAGGTTGCAACCGCTTACATATTGATAATTTTCGCCGGGTTGTATGGTTGGTTGTATGCCCACCACTCCTTCACCTTCCACTTCCCGATGGCTTCCGTTGCTGTCAAAAATAAACCAGTGGCGGCGGTGCAGTTTTACGGGGAAAGCATTATGATTTTCCAGTGCAATGCGGTAGGCAAACATGAATTCTGATTGCAGCGGGTTGCTGTAATCAGCCTGATAGAATGTTTCCACACTCACTTTCACTCCTTCGGATATCATGCTGGTCATAGAGTAAAAATAATCAAATTGGCGGAGATGCCAAGAGGGATTAATACAGGAACACGGATAACACGGATTAGAGGGAGTTGCATAGATTAATACTGGGTTTTGTCAATCCCACTTTCTGCGAAGTAGAAAAACCTGTGCTTATCCCTGTCTGCCGACAGGCAGGCGTTTAATCTGTGTCATCTGTATGCTTGTATTCGGCAAGTAGCACTTAATTTTGCCGCACAATTAAATAAATATGAAAATAGCAGTTGCAAAAGGTGATGGAATAGGCCCGGAAATAATGGAAGCAGTATTAACCATTTTCAAAGCGAACAACGTTCCGCTGGAATATGAGTTTGTGGACATGGGCAAATGGGTATTCGATAAAGGTTTTAACAATGGCATGACCCCAGAAGCAAAACAAACGATTGAAGCATTGGGCTTGCTTTTTAAAGGTCCGATGGAGACACCAAAAGGAAAAGGAGTAAAAAGTATTAACGTAACAGCAAGAAAAACCTGGAACACTTTTGCGAATAAAAGAGATTTTAGAACACTACATGGTGTAGATACGGTGTTTAGCAAAGGAGGTATTCCGATTGACATTACCGTGGTACGG
>JANORJ010000466.1:0-16143 GCA_031415255.1 Chitinophagaceae bacterium
GAAAAAGTTTGGCCATTCAAATGATCTGACATTCTCTTCATAGCAAGTTTGCCCAATTTATATCCGCTTGTTTCTACATAAGTAATTGATGGATTAAACAACCCAGGTATAAAACCATTGCTGATAGCTAGTATAGAAACATCCTGCGGAATTTTTAAACCTAATTCATAAGTGGCTTGCATCACACCAATAAGTATTTCATCGCTCATACAAAAAATATGATCGGCCTTTTTGGTTGTAAAATATTCCAGCACCATTTTTTTAGCCTGTGCTGATGAATCAGCATGTTTTATTACCAGCGGAATTTTTGGTGCATCGCTGGCAAAGTTTTTACTAAAGGCTTGTATTCTTTTATTGGTAATAGACAATTCTGGATTGCCAAAAATGGCAAGCACCCTTTTTTTATTATACTTAATAATGGTGGTGGCGGCAATGGTAGCGGCTTCCTCATCCGCCGGACAAACTTTGTTGCAGGAATCAATATCCGGCACTTTGTCAAAAAATACCAGCGGCATGCCTGCATCAATATATCGCCGGTATGTTTCTGTGTGAGCGGCATGAGTGGCGATACAAATAAAAATACCTGCTACCCTGTTTTGTTTGCAAAGTTTAAGGTTCTCAATTTCTGTAATGGAATCATCACCGGATTGAAGTATCAATAAGGTGTAGCCCAATTGCCTCGCATCTTCTTCTACGGCTGAAATAAATGATTCATAAAATAAATTGGAAATAACTGGAACAATAAGCCCAAATACTTTACTGATGTTGGTGCGAAGATTGACGGCGTAGCTGTTAGGTTCATATTCCATCAGCTCGGCCAGTTCTTTTACTTTTCTTTTGGTAAGGTCAGATATATCAGGATGATTTTTTAGTGCCCTTGAAACGGTAGAAATACTGATGTTTAATTTTTCAGAAATATTTTTTAGTGTAGATCTGGAGTTCATAAGTCAGGTTAAGTTAAACTTTTTTTAACAGAAAACATTTTCGCAAAGGATACCGCAAACGTTACCGGCGAAATAGTACTTCTTTTTGATACCGGGTAAATTATTGATTTTAACTTTAATCTGTAATTAATAAGGGCTGCAAATAAATCTTATCCACCAACAGCAGCAAATTTTTTTACAATAGTGCCTTGTTAGAATAGTAAAAGAGATTATCAAACCCTTATCCCTGAATTTGCTTGTTTCCTTTACGGGAATCAGTAGTTAAAAACCGACTTTAATAGGCCGGAAATAAGTTTTGGTCGAAAAAATTAATTGTGTACTTTTGACACAACAAAACAATTGTGTACTTTTAACACAACTATAATAGTTTTTGAATTAGAACGCTTCATATTTAAAACGATTGCTTATGCTTAGTACACTTCTAAAGAGGGCAGGCCTCCTATCTGTCTCAATGTTCACATTTATTTTCTCTTATGCGCAAGACAGGGTTGTTACCGGAAAAGTAACTGACTCCAAAGATGGCGCACCCGTTTCCGGGGCCTCAGTTTTAGTAAAAGATTCCCGAAACGGAACTTCTACAAAAGCTGATGGAACCTATAGCTTAACGGTAGGTTCATCTGCTTCCACACTTGTTATTTCTTCTGTTGGGTATGATGTTCAGGAAATTTCTATTGTTGGTAAAACAACAGCCGATGTTTCCTTTGTGGCCTCTGCTGGTTCCAACTTAAATGAAGTAGTGGTAATTGGATATGGTACTGCCCGCAAAAGAGATGTTACCGGTGCAGTAGGTAAAGTTACCAGTGCAAATTTTAATCAGGGTGCAGTTACCAGCGGTACAGAAGCTCTTCAGGGTAAAGTAGCCGGTGTTGCCGTAACTCCAGCAGGTGGAGACCCTAACGGAAAAGCACAAATTCGTATCAGAGGTATTGGTTCCATTCAAGGAAACAGTGATCCGCTGATAGTAGTAGATGGTATTCAAGGCATTGACCTTAGTACTATACCGCCTACCGAAATTGAATCTTTTGACATTTTGAAAGATGCTTCTGCCACAGCTATCTATGGTAGCAGAGGTGCAAACGGTGTAGTATTAGTTACTACCAAAAAAGGAAGAGCTGGTGCATCACGGTTGGAATACAACACTTTTATTGCTTCAGAAAAAGTGGCCAACACTGTTGACCTAATGAGTGCAAGCGACGTTCGTAACTATTTTAAAGCAAACAATCCTTTATTAGATGGCGGAGCAACTACCGATTGGTTAGATGCTATTTCCCGTACGGGCTTTACACATAATCATTCATTAGCCGTATCTGGCGGTACCGATAAATTTAATTACCGCGGTGCACTTACCTATTATAACAGGCAGGGTGTGTTATTGAATTCTGGAAAAGATAATATTAATGCCAGGTTGTCTATCAATCAAAAAGCATTGAATAATAAGTTGGATATTCAGTTTAGTGCTATTTATAACACCAGCAAATCTGATTTTATAGACTACGGGTCTGATGCTCCTAACCTTACTATTAGTGGAACGGGTCAAGAAACAAACAATCCTTTTCTGTTTGCATATAGTATGAACCCCACCAACCCGATTTTCGATAACAGCAGTACTAATATCTATGGCGGCTACTTTCAGCCCAATCAGTATGCCTCTCAAAATCCAGTGGCATATTTGAACCAGATATATAATAAAGGCCAGGTCAATAATTTCAACGGGTCTGTAAGATTAGAATATGCCTTAACTAAATCACTGAAAGCATTTGTATTTGGAAGTCAGAATAATATTAACTCCGTTAATGATTTTGCTTCTCCCCGTGCAGCTTACAACACACCATTGGGATTTGCTAAAAAAGCAAATAGTAATGAAATAAATAAACTGGGCAATGCCGGACTGATTTACAAAAAAGCATTTGGCGAGCATAGCTTTGATGCAATAGGTGTGTATGAATATTACAGAAACACCAGAGATGAATTTAGTGTGGCGGTTACAGACCTTCGCTATGATAATGTGCTTAGCAATAATCTTAGTCTTGGTGGCACAGTGGTACAGGGATTCCCTAAATCTTACAAAGAAGAACATGATATCATTTCCTTTTTGGGAAGGGTAAACTATAACTATGCTGGCAAATATTATTTAACAGCCAGTGTACGTCGTGATGGTTCTTCTAAATTAGGTATCAACAATCAATGGGGTACTTTCCCTTCTGTGTCTGCAGCATGGGCTGTAACTAAAGAAGTATTTATGCAGGGCACAAAAAATTGGTTAAGCGATTTAAAACTAAGAGTTGGATATGGTGTAACGGGTAACCAAAATGGTATCTCGCCAACACTTTCTCAAAAATTAATTGGCTTTGGTGCACCTACTCTTTCTAATGGTGTGGTAGTTACTCCAACAATTGTTACACAAAATTCTAATAAAGATTTGAAGTGGGAAAAGAGAGCCCAGTTTAATGCAGGTATTGATTTTGCTGTACTGCGTAACAGATTGTCTGGTACTATCGATTTTTATTCAGGCAGAACCACCGATTTGTTATATGAATTTGGTGTAGACCCCGCCTTGTTTGATGGCGCTGATAAATTAACAGCCAACGCAGGCGAAATGACCAATAAAGGTCTTGAGTTTTCTCTTAACTCTTTAGTAATTAAAAAGACAGATTTCCAACTTAACGTTGGTGGAAACATAAGTTTCAATACTAATAAAATTGAGAACATTGACGGACAAGCCACTGATAAGAATGGCAAAATCGTAAAACTATCTCAGCCTACCCGTGTAAATTGGGGCAGTATTTATGGCCGTGGTTTATCATTTAGTAATGTAACCATCTTGCAACCTGGCTATGCAATGGGTACTATTTTTGTACCTCACTACACAGGTAAAAATGCTGCCGGTGAGCCACAGATTGAATCAGACAACCCTGATAAATTTCGTCATATTAATGCACTACCTAAATTTATTTATGGTATCTCAATAAATCCACGGTACAAAAATTTTGACGCAGCTATTAATTTCAGAGGTTCTTCTGGTGGCAAAATATATAACGGAACGTTGACCAACTTAAACAACGAAGGTAGATTGGCAGATGGTGACAACGTTTATGCAAATGCTTTAAAAGATGGATTTAAAAAGCCACAGATATCAGATTACTTTGTAGAAAACGGCTCGTTTTTACGATTGGATAACATGTCAATCGGTTACAATTTTGTGATAGGTGCAAAGTCTGTAGTAAAATCAATGAGAGCTTATGCAGCCGGTAATAATTTGTTTATCATTACCAAGTTTAAAGGAACCGACCCTGAAGTGCCTTCTGATGGTAAGAATATGAATATCGAGAACATTAATATCTATCCTAAAAACAGGGCTCTTACTTTAGGTATTAATGTAACATTTTAATCACTAATTAAAGATCGCTTTATGAATAAAATAAATAAATTTTTAGCCGCCGGTTTTTTATTGATTGCTATCAGCAGTTGTACAAAACTGGAGCAAAAAAACTTCAGCAGCATTCCTGCTAATGGACTAAATGCCGGTGCTACCGGAGTAGATGGAGTGTTTGGTGATGCAGTAGGCGGTGCCTATGGTAAACTAAGAGACTTCGTTGGTAATGACCAATGGTGGGGTGTGCAGGAAGCTTGTACAGACGAATGTATAGTGCCCACCCGTGGTAATGACTGGGGTGATGGTGACAAATGGAAAGATCTTTGGTACCATAATTTTCGCCCAAGCAATGGCGACTTCTTTACCAGTATTTGGGAAAAATCATTTGCAGGTGTAGCAGCTTGTAACAATATTATGGCCGACCTGAATCGTTCAGGTGGTCCTTATGCTACGCTGGGTACTGCGCCGTCAGTAACTACAATGGCTCAGGCTAAAGCTGAGGTAAAAGCTTTAAGAGCTTTTTATTATTACATACTGCTGAATGATTTTGGAAACGTTCCTGTAATTACAGAAACAACAACATCTACAGCTCCATCAAATGCTACAGATGCAACTGACCCGTTAAATGTAAATAATGGTCAGCGTAAAATAGTATATGCATGGATTTTGGCTGAGTTGAACGCTGCTATTCCTGACCTTAGCACAGCTAAAGATAACACCACCTATGGCCGTATGAATAAGTGGGCTGCAATGGCACTTCGTGGAAAGCTTTACATGACTTCTCAATTTGTAAACGGAGTTGCCCGTTGGGTAGAAGCACAGAGTGATTTTCAGGATGTAATAAACTCTGGTAAATATGGTGTTTCATCATCTTTCAAAGATATTTTTAGCAAAGACAATGCAGGTAACTCTGAAATTGTTTTTCAAATTCCATTCGACAGAGTTTGGGGTAAGGGTATGAAAGTACAAATGATGACATTGCACTATAATAGCCAAGCAACTTATCGTCTAGCAGGTTCTCCATGGAATGGCTTTTGCACTACCGGCGACTTCTTCAACACTTTTGCAACAGGTGATAAAAGAAGAGATCAAACATTTCTGTCCGGTCCGGCTTACAACCCAGATGGTACTCCAGTAAAAGACAGGGGTGTGCCTTTTGTATATCAAACAAATGTAACCGCCTTTAGCGATGCTAATGGTAACAATAGAAACCAAGGAGCAAGAGGCGTTAAATATTTTCCCGAGTCTTATACTTCTGATAACATGAGCAATGACTTTGTTTTTATACGCTTATCAGATGTAATGTTTTTGCTTACAGAAGCAAAACTTCGTCAGGGTGTTACGGATGTTAGTTTTGTAAATTCAATAAGAGAAAGAGCTTTTGGAAATGCATCACAATCTATCTCACCAGCACAGCTTACCCTTACTTGGTTATTAGCAGAAAGAGGTCGTGAGTTTGCTTGGGAAGGATGGAGAAGAACTGACCTTATTCGCTTTGGCAAATTTCAGGATGCAAGACCTTTCTTATCCGGACCTGATGCCAGTGCTAAAACAAATGTTTTTCCTATTGGTGTAAATACATTGAATAAGAATGTAAACCTGAAGCAAAATCCAGGATATTAATCTCAGCAGGCAGTTTTAAATATAGCAGCAGCAAAATTCAATTTTTGCTGCTGTTTTTTTGCTTTATAATTGATACTTTACAGCATGAAATGGCATTGGCTACTTATAATTATTCCCGCGGTATTTTTTTCCTGCAAGCAATCATCACCAAAAAATAATTATACACCTCCGGCTAATCCGCTTTTTTCCCAAATGCCTGCCGAATCAACAGGTATTGATTTTGTCAATACGGTAATAGATGATTCAGTGATGAATATTTTTAACTACCGCAATTTTTATAACGGTGCCGGAGTAGCCATCGGTGATATTAATAACGACGATTTGCCCGATATTTTCTTTACTGCTAATCAAACGTCCAATAAATTATATTTAAATAAAGGTAATTTTAAATTTCAGGACATTACGGAAGCTGCGGGGCTAAACATTCCCAAGTTTTGGAGTACCGGGGTAACAATGGTTGATATTAATGCAGATGGATACCTTGATATTTATGTTTGTAATGCCGGCGATGCCAAAGGAAAACAACGGATAAATCAGCTTTTTGTAAACAACCGCAATAACACCTTTACAGAAAAGGCTGGTGAATATAATTTGCAGGATGCCGGAGGCTACCATACCCATGCTTCTTTTTTTGATTATGATGGCGATAAAGATCTTGATTGCTATTTACTCAACAACAGTTCTTTTCCGGTAGCACAAGTAAAAGACTGGAATCAACGGAACATAAGAGATTCAACCGGCGGACACAAACTGCTGCAGAATACCGGCAATAAATTTTTTGATGTAAGTGAAAAAGCAAATATCTATGGAAGCCTGATTGGTTTTGGCCTGGGTGTAACTGTTGGCGACGTAAACGGTGACATGTGGCCTGACATCTATATATCCAATGATTTTTTTGAAAAAGATTATTTATATATCAATCAAAAAAATAGCACCTACAAGGAGCAGATAGATACACAAATGCAACATACCTCGCAAAGCAGTATGGGTGCTGATATGGCGGATATTAATAACGATGGCCGGGTTGATATTTTTAGCACAGACATGCTGCCGGAAGATGACTACCGGCTAAAAACAATGACAAGGTTTGATGATTTCGATTTCTTCAATGCAAAACTAAAAGGAAACCTGCATCGTCAGTTTTTACAAAACTGCTTACAACTAAATAATGGTGATAACACCTTTACTGAAATAGCACAACTGGCCGGAGTAAATGCAACAGACTGGAGTTGGGGGGCATTACTATTCGACTTTGAAAACGATGGCTGGAAAGATATATTCGTTTGTAATGGCATTAATAAAGATCTAACCAACCAGGATTATATAGATTTTTTAGCTAACGAGAATATAAGAAATGATGTTGCCCGCAGCGGACGTTTTGATCTGCAGAAATTTTTAGACAAAATGGAAACTACGCCATTACCCAACTATGGTTTTTCCAATAATAAGAACCTGACTTTTTCCAATCAATCACAAAACCTCGGTTTGGGAATGCCTTCATTTAGTAATGGAGCCGCTTATGCAGACCTAGATAATGATGGCGATCTGGATCTGGTGGTAAACAATGTAAACATGCCCTGTTTTGTTTATCGAAATAATACAAATCAACAGACGAAGAATAATTTTTTGAAATGTAAACTGGCCGGAGAAGCACCTAACACATTTGGTATAGGTGCCAGGGTAAGTTTGTTTGTAAAAGATCAGGTTATTTTGCAACAGCAACAACCTGCCCGGGGTTTTCAAAGTAGTGTGGATATGGTGCTCACTTTTGGCATAGGCACTGCAACTGAAATTGATTCATTGGAAATTGTATGGCCAGATCTTCGCAGACAATTACTGAAAAAAATAAATCCGGATACAACTATCGTTTTAAAACAAAATGAAGCACCGCTTACTTTTCAACCGATAGTTTCTAAACAATCCGCTTATTTATCTAACGTAACGCAAGATTTGATAGCTGGTGATATTTCACACAAGGAAGATGCCTTTATAGATTTTGACAGCGAACGTTTAATTCCTAAAATGATTTCTACGGAAGGCCCGAAAACAGCAACTGCTGATTTTAACGGCGATGGATTAATTGATTTTTGTATTGGCGGTGCTGCGGGTGATGAAACCAAACTTTTTTTTCAAACAACTGCAGGAAAATTTATAGCTAGTAATCAACCGGCTTTTATTCAGGATAAAGATTTTGAAGACACCGGAATGGATGGTGGTGATGTTGATAACGATGGCGATCAGGATATTGTTATTGCGGCTGGTGGCAATACGGGTATTACCGGATCAGCATTGCTAACTCCTCGTTTATACATTAATCAGGGAAAGGGAACTTTTTTGAAAGATGTAAACAGGCTGCCTTTTGTAAGTGCTAACAGTTCTTGTATCCGCTTGTTGGATTTTAACCAGGATGGATTTCTTGATATTTTTATTGGTGGTAGAAATGTAGTAGAAAGTTATGGCGTTAGTCCTTCTTCATTTCTTTTTAAAAATGATGGCAAAGGAAATTTCGCAGATGTTACAGTAGCAGAAGCCCCTGTTCTTCGTACCATAGGTATGGTAACTGATGCACAATGGGGCGATGTGGACGGCGATGCGGTAAAAGAATTGGTAATTGTTGGTGATTGGATGCCCGTTACCATATTAAAATACCGCGATAGAAAACTGCAAGTAGCTAATATAATTCCTAATAGTAACGGATGGTGGAACAGTTTGCAGATTACAGATATAAATAATGATGGGAAAAATGATTTGATAGCTGGCAACTGGGGATACAATAGTAAATTAAAAGCAGATAGTATGCATCCGGCAAAATTATATGTCAGCGATTTTGATAATAATGGCCGTATAGAATGTATTCCTACTTATTATAAAAGCGATGGCAAAGACTATCCTTATTTTTTAAGAGGCGATATGGTAGCGCAAATGCCTTCATTAAAGAAAAAATTTCTACGTTATGATGCGTATGCAAAAAAAACAATACAAGATATTTTTAGTACGAAGCAATTAAAAAATGCAAATCAATTGATGGTAAACAATTCCGCCACTTCTATTTTTATAAACCAGGGACAGGGTCGGTTTATCAGCCATGCACTACCGGCAGAAGCACAGTTTAGTATTATCTATTCTTCTGTAGTCACCGATATTAATAAAGATGGCTATAACGATGTGATACTGGCAGGAAATTTTTTCGGACTAAAACCCGAACTAGGCAGAATGGACGGCACTAGGGGTGTTGTACTTATTGGCAATGCCAATAACCAATTTACTTATTTATCGCCTTTGCAATCTGGATTGCGCATCAACGGAGAGGTGAGGGAAATAAAAATGATCAATACAAGAAATAACAAAACACTGTTGCTTTTTGCCATCAATAACGAACCGTTACAGATTTTTCAAATTAAATAATAATTATTGCCAGCTCAAAATATTTTAAAACAATGGTCTTCCATTCTTATTTGTTTGGCTGTAAGCATAATTTATTTACCAGCCTGTAAGCAAAAGGCGTCTCCGTTATTTCAGTTATTACTGGCAAGCAAAACGAATATCAATTTTGTAAATAAAGTAGAAAATAGGGACAGCCTCAATTTTTTAGATTACTTGTATTTTTATAATGGTGGGGGTGTGGCAACAGGTGATATTAATAACGACGGCCTCAGTGATATTTATTTTACCAGCAACAATAAGAGTAGTAACAAACTCTATATTAATAAAGGAAATTTTATTTTTGAAGACATTACTGATAAAGCTGGGGTGGCAGGCATCAGCGATTGGTGTACCGGTGTTACCATGGCAGATGTAAATGGAGATGGCTGGTTAGATATTTATGTATGTGCTGTGGCCGGCAAACTTAATCTGAAAGGAAGTAATCAATTATTTATCAATCAAAAAAATAATTCATTTACTGATGAATCAGAAAAGTATGGTTTAAATTTTAGCGGATTCAGTACACAGGCGGCTTTCTTTGATTATAATAAAGATGGCTGGCTAGATTGTTACCTGCTCAATCAATCTATGCACTCAGTGGAAAACTATGGAGACACCACCCTACGAAAAAAACCAAATCTGCTGGCAGGTGACCGGTTATATAAAAATGATGGACAGAAGTTTACTGATATTACCCAACAAGCAGGAATTTACAGTAGCGCAGTAGGGTATGGATTAGGTATTGGTATTGGAGATTTAAACGGTGATGGGTGGGATGATATTTATATTGGCAACGATTTTCATGAAAATGATTATTACTATGTAAACGATACAAAGGGTGGCTTTTATGAAAATGGTGCAAAAGCTTTTAATCATTACAGCCGCTTTAGCATGGGAAATGATATTGCTGATTTTAATAACGACGGACTATTAGATGTTTTTACTACTGATATGCTGCCGGCAGAAGAAAAAATTATTAAAACCTATGGCAGTGATGAACAACCGGATATTTATAATTATAAAATTATCAATACTGGTTTTCAGCACCAATACTCCAGAAATAGTTTGCAAAAAAATATAAACGGTGGTGTTCAATTTAGTGATGTTGCCTTACAGGCAAAAGTGGCAGCCACTGACTGGAGTTGGGCCCCGCTGCTGGCAGATTTTGACAACGATGGTAATAAAGATCTTTTTATTACCAACGGAATAGTTAAACGAGCCCCAGATTTGGATTATATAAAATTTACCAGCGATGGCAATACCAAACGACTATTGAATAAAGGCAGGGCTATTGATATCGAAGTACTCAGTAATATGCCCGAGGGGAAAGTACACAACTATATCTTTAAAGGAGAACCAGGAGAAACGTTTTCAGATCAAACGGACAATTGGGGATTTTCAGCTCCCAGTTTTTCTAATGGAGCAGCCTATGCAGATTTTGATAATGATGGCGACCTAGATCTTATTATCAATAACATTAATGAACCAGCGTCTCTTTATAGAAACACTACTACTAAAAATTATTTGCAAGTGCAATGCAATGGAGGGTCTCGAAATACAAGGGGAATTGGAACTAAAGTTTATATTTTCAACAAAGGGAAAATACAGATGCAGCAATTGCAAAATTCAAGAGGCTTTCAATCTGCTGTAGAACCTATATTTACTTTTGGAATGGATAGCACTGCATTTGCCGACAGCATATTGATAGTATGGCCGGGCAACACCTGCCAAACATTAAAAAATGTAAAGACCAATCAGCGGCTTGTAGTAAAAGTAGAAGATGCAAGAACTATTTTTTCTTTGCAACAATATTTTCCTGCACCTGCACCAGAGTACACCGATATCGCCACTCAATCGGGAATTAACTTCACGCATATTGAAAATAGGTTTGAAGATTTTAACACGCAGTATTTTATTCCACATAAACTTTCTACGCTGGGGCCAAAAGTTGCAGTAGGTGATATTAATAATGATAAGCTGGCAGATTTTTTTATTTGTGGTGCCAAAGGACAATCTGGACAACTTTATTTGCAAACCAGTAACAGTGGTTTTGTAAAGGCATCTTATTTTTCTCAAGTGGATAGTACCTATGATCAGGTTGATGCAATATTTACTGACGTTAACAATGATGGGTTTAAAGATTTATATATCGTATATGGAGGAAACGAAACCGATGAACAACAAACTCCGATAAAAGATTTACTATATATTAATAAACAGGGAAAAGAGTTTGTTCTCTCCACTGGATTGCCACCCTGCTATGGCAATAAATCAGTAGTGGATGCTGCGGATATTGATGCAGACGGGGATGTTGATTTATTTGTTGGTTCCCGATCAGTTATAAACAAGTACGGAGAAATACCAGAATCTTGGTTATTGCTGAATAATGGAAACGGTGTTTTTAGTATAGACAGTACTAGCTGGGGCAAACACCTACGAAAATTGGGTATGATATCGTCCGCTGTATTTTCCGATCTTAATAATGATGGGAAAAAAGATCTGATACTGGCGGGAGAGTGGATGCCAGTTGTTGTTTGTATAAATACTGGAAAAACTTTTGATGTGGCGACTACTACCTTGTCAGGCAATACAGGCTGGTGGCAAAGTTTATATGTAACGGATATTAACAAGGATGGCTTCAATGATATTATTGCAGGAAATTTTGGTGTTAATTCAAAACTTACACCTCCGGTAAAATTGTATTTAAATGATATGGATGAAAATGGTTCAACGGAACAGATTTTAGCCATCACTGATCAGGCAGGTAGAGAATATCCGTTTCTTTTAAAAGATGAATTGGAAAAACAAATACCCTATCTGAAAAAAGAATATTTATACAACAGGGATTTTGCCGGCAAAACAGCACAGGAAATATTTAAAACCAAACTAAAAACAGCACAGGTATTGGAAGCCAGCTCTTTTCAAAGTGTTATTTATATCAATAATAAAAAAGGAGATTTCGAACGAAAGCTATTACCGCCATCATTACAAACGTCGCCACTTATGGCCATAGCCGCTATTAGTCAGCAAGAGGCCAACTACATTTACGGAGGTAATTTTTATGGCACACTACCCTATGAGGGACGATATGATGCCATGCCAGTAGCGTTGTATAATTATTCGTCCAATGCCAATCGCTACGATTCTTTTTTAAGTACAATAAGAGGAGAAGTCCGTGATATTAAACCTATACAACTGGCCAATAAAAAGACTGGATTATTGGTAGCCAGAAATAATGCATCATTGTTATTGCTGCAGTACTAATACACCGGGAAGCAAACATTCACTGTCACTTTTTCATCAAAAGAAGCCGGTATTTTTTTAGCATCCATTTTTTCATAGGCCAGCGATGCTTTACTTATGCTTTTATCACTAATATATTCTTCAAGGATGCCATACACTTTTTTTCTTTCCTTATATAGCCCTGTAAAATTTGCCACCAGCATATTTCCGTTGGAGGGCATTATCATATAGGAAATAATATTGCCAGGATTCCCCGGTTTTTTTGCCGGCATGCCAATCATATACGAAGTGGTGTTATCTACTGGTTCTTTTATATGAAGCATAATACTATCTTCAATAAAATTGCCATTGGATAACAATTCATTTTTTAGTAATTGATAACTTTTTGAAATTTCAGAAAAAAGATTATTTGTAGTTACTGTATTATTAATTACGGCCACACTTGGTTCTGTTTGTTTTTTGATAGCGATTGCTATTGGGTACAGGCTATCCTTGTTATTTTCAGCAAAGGCCTGTAACCGTTGCAGTAAATCATCCATAACCTTGCTTGTTTTAATAGCCCTGAAATAATTAAACAAATTATCGAACCATCCAGTAGAGGTTAATGAAGCAGACCAGGTAATTTCACTTTTGTTTTCTGAAATGGCAGCAAGTTGAAAGTAGCTGTCAACGACCGCCTTTTTTTTACTAATACTAACTGGAAAAATGGTGCTTCCATTCTGGTTAAAGCAAAACAAAAAACCTTTGTGACTAACACATCTGTCCTTTAGTTCCATATTATTAGCAACACACCAGGCAGATAAATTTTCTTCTTTAAATAAGATTCGGCGGATAGCAGAAGGGTCAGTTTTTAAAACAAGAACCCTTGAAATACGCTGTGTTTTGCCAATAAAAGCATTGCTGATGAAAAATAAAGCTGCTAACGAAACAACTAAGGACAACCAGAATTTTAACTTTGGCATGATAGATTTTGGTATTGTAACTTATACAATCAACCCTATTTTTAGTACAAATAGGCCACCGCAAATCTAATGAATCACCCTTTCTTATTACAGAGTAGTAAGACGGCATTTTGCAGCCGTAAAACGGCCTCATTTTTCTCAACATCAAACGTTTGCAGAATAGCATACACACATATTAAATCTGACCAGACAATTCATTTTTTGTAATTTTTCCTTTTGAAACGATTGCTTATGACTATCCCCAAACCCCGGTTAAGTTTTTGGCAAATTATAAATATGAATGTTGGTTTTTTTGGCATTCAATATAGTTTTGGTTTGCAACAAAGCGCCGTTAACCCTATATATGATTTTCTGGGAGCAAAACCAGATGAAATCCCTTGGTTGAATTTAGCTGGCCCACTTACTGGTTTAATCATACAGCCAATCATTGGCGCATTAAGCGATAGAACGTGGCATCCAAAATTTGGAAGACGAAAACCATACTTTTTTATAGGGGCTATTATGTGCAGTGTTGCTTTGTTCTTATTCCCATTCAGTTCATCATTGTGGATGGCCGCCGGTTTATTATGGATTTTGGATGCAGGTAATAACACTGCTATGGAACCTTACCGGGCATTTGTTGCTGATAAATTAGATGCCAGTCAGCAGCCAACAGGTTTTCAGGCACAAAGTTTTTTTACCGGCTTTGGACAAACGCTGGCTAATATTTCTTTATTTATTTTTCCGATGATAATTGTGGGATACACAGGTAAGCTTCCTAACTGGGTTTTTGCTTCATTTATATTAGGTGCCGTTTGTTCAATAGCTTCTGTATGGTGGAGTATGAAAACCACAGCGGAAATTCCGCCAACAGAAGAAGAAATAAAAGAAATACGATCAAAGCCGCTGAATTTGCTGAGTCCGTTTGTAGATGTGGCCCGGGCAATAAAAGATATGCCTAAAATAATGTGGCAACTCGCATTGGTTTACCTTTTTCAATGGTATGCCTTGTTTTGCTATTGGCAAAATAGCTCCAAAAGTATTGCCAAATCTATTTATAATGCCACGCCGGATAACAAAGAACTGTATGAAAAAGCAGTAGGTCTTGCCGGATTAGTGAATGGCTGGTACAATATTATAACATTCATAGTAGCTTTTGCATTGGTAGGGTTTGCAAAAAAATACAGTCCCAAGTGGGTGCATTTTGTATGTGTTACCCTGGCAGGATTAGGTTTTATCGCTTTCCCCTTTATAGATAACAAGCCATTACTCTTTTTTGCTATTACAGGTTTCGGCGTTGGCTGGGCCAGTATGATGGGTATACCATACCTGATGGTAGTAAAAAGTATTCCAAAGGAAAGATATGGTGTGTACATGGGGATTATCAATATGATGATTGTGATTCCCATGCTAATTCAAACCATGACTTTCGGGTATATTATGAAACATTTTTTTCATAATGATTCAGGAAAAGCCATTTTGTTTGCCGGTATATTATTACTGATTGCAGCATTGTGTACATTGTTTATCAAATCTGAAAAAATGACTGGTGAAATTGTATTGCCGGCAGGCGGCGGTCATTAATGCAAGCATAAAAAGTAGTATATGAAAAGTATTTATTTCATTTTTCTTATGAAGCAATAATTTATGAACTATAAGTATGAATAAAATCCTTTGCATAGGAGAAGCGTTGATTGATATGATTTGTACAGACAAAGGCAAATCATTATCTGACGGCGATAATTTTTTAAAGAAACCCGGTGGTGCACCCACCAATGTAGCGGCTGCCATCGCAGCACTTGGTGGCAAAGTAGAACTGGCGGCTAAAGTAGGTGTGGATCCGTTTGGCAAACATTTAATTGAGGTGATGCAATCATTTGGAGTGTCCACCAAGTGGATGCTGCAGGATGAAAATAGTTTTACCACTTTCGCTTTTGTTTCCCTGATGGAAAATGGTGAACGGGATTTTTATTTTAACAGAGGCGCAGATGGTCAACTGAGCCGTGAGGAAGTGGAAGGAATAAATCTGGATGAATTTTCTATTGTTCATTTTGGTTCGGCCACCGGATTTTTGCCCGGGCCATTGCAGGCAGCCTATCAAAGTTTATTGCAGCAATCACTGCAGCAGGAAATTTTTATCAGCTTTGATCCTAACTACCGGCATTTATTATTTCAGCACGATAAACAATCCTTTATTGATCAGAGCTGGAATTTTTTGAATAGCTGTCATTTTTTTAAAGTGAGTGATGAAGAAGCTATGATGTTGACAGGAAAGCAAACAGTAAGTGATGCAGCGGATGTTTTTTTAGAGAAGATTAATGCCGTATTTGCCATTACGTTAGGAAAAGATGGAACCTTGCTCGGATGGAATGGTAAAACAGAAATTATCGAAAGTATTGTCATTAAACCAGTGGATACAACAGGTGCCGGCGATGCATTTGTGGGAGCTGTTTTATACCAGCTATCCGATAAAAAATTAGCGGAGATAAAATTGCTGTCTGATACGGAGTGGAAAAAGATAATTGGTAATGCTAACAAAGCCGGTGCCAGAACCTGCGAATATCTTGGGGCTATGGAAGCCTTCAAGCATTTAAGT
>JANORJ010000467.1:0-2049 GCA_031415255.1 Chitinophagaceae bacterium
ATGTATATACAGTGGATGATATACCGGTGCTGGACCTTACAGCAAAATATGGCGGGTTGACTATAACAGCAGATGGTGGTTTTTCTATAGAAGTGGCAGCACAATTTCCCTTGCAATTACAACGAGAAACCGGCGACCCGGTAATGCGGCCGGGTCTGATGATAGATTGGAATGACCATTCTTTTTATTGTAGTGGTGCTGTGCCCCAAGGTTCCAAAGTTCGGTTTTCATTGCCACCCGATTTTGATGTAATAGAAAAAGTAATTGAAGGTTGCGAAGATTTAAAAGCAACCGAAATACCCGAAGCAGAAGCGTTGATCATATTCAGTTGTGCAGGGCGGTTTGTTTCGCTGGGGCCGCTTATCAACGAAGAAATAAAAGGCATGAGCAAAGTGTGGGATGTACCGATGGTCGGCATGTTCAGCAATGCAGAACTGGCAAGGGCCACCGGTGGAAATTTGGAAATGCACAACTTAACGGCCTGTTGTGTGGCGATAAAAGAAAAATAATTTTTTATGTTACCAGCTTCAGTATTTCATGGCATCGTCCCTTGCGTCGCACACTTGTACTGTATTAATTCTATTCAGCAAATACATATAAAATAAATGAACCAGCATCTTCAACACATATTAACCATTATTCAGCAGGATGAAAATTTAACGGCTGAACAAAAAGATAGTATTGCAAAATCGGTAAAGAATGCTGACAAAGAATTAGAAATAACCGTCTTTAAACTCGACCGCACAGAAAAAGTAAAAAAAACAACCGCTATTTTATTAGAAGAAACCATTGAAGAACTGGAACAAAAAAGAAAAGCCATTGAAGAAACCAATTCAGCACTCACACAATCATTAGAAGAATTAAAAGCCGCCCAAGCACAACTTATACAATCAGAAAAAATGGCTTCGTTGGGAGAACTCACTGCTGGTATTGCCCATGAAATTCAGAATCCGTTAAACTTCGTCAACAACTTTTCTGATGTAAGTACAGAACTGGTGGATGAAATGAATGAAGAAATAGAGAAAGGAAATTTAGAAGATGCAAAGCAGATTGCACAGGACTTAAAGCAGAACTTAGAAAAAATAAATCATCATGGTAAACGGGCCGGTGATATTGTAAAAGGAATGTTGCAGCATAGCCGAAGCAGTAGTGGTGTAAAAGAATTAACGGATATTAATGCTTTGGCTGATGAATATCTCCGTCTGGCTTATCATGGGTTAAGGGCAAAAGACAAAGCCTTTAATGCTGCTATGAAAACAGATTATGATGAAAGTATCGGATTGATAAAAATTATACCCCAAGATATTGGCCGGGTTGTTCTTAATCTTATCACCAATGCATTTTATGCGGTTACAGAAAGAAAAAAGCAACAACCTGAGGGATATGAACCTGTTGTTTCAGTTAGTACAAAAACAATAAATGATAAGATTGAGGTACATGTAAAAGATAATGGTCCCGGCATTCCTAAAAAAATACTCGATAAAATATTTCAACCATTCTTTACTACCAAACCAACCGGACAAGGAACAGGGTTGGGCTTATCACTGAGTTATGATATTGTAAAAGCACATGGTGGAGAGTTGAAAGTGGAAACGAAAGAAGGCGAAGGTTCAGCATTTATTATTCAGTTACCAGTTTAAAAAAATTAAATTATGAAAATACATTTAATTGCCCGTTGGCCAGTAGCATTTAGCAGCATAGCGTTTATAGTAGTAATGTTAGTTAGCAAACCCGGGCCCACAGCGCAACAACCGTTTTCAGAAAAAGGCCTTTTTGAATCGGATGCTATTTTAAATATCACTTTAAAAGGAAATCTGCGGGATGTATTAAATGACAGATCAAATCTTCCTAAAAATTTTCCGCTGGTTCTTTCGTATAAAAAAGAAGATAGCGCCGAAATAAACTTGCAAGTGCAAGTAAGAACAAGGGGTCACTTTCGCAGGTTGAAAGAAAATTGTTCCTACCCGCCATTATTAATTCAGTTTCCAACTGAAGGCCCTCATCTCACTTCTGTTTTCAGCGAACAAAAAAAATTAAAATTAGTAATGC
>JANORJ010000468.1:0-7461 GCA_031415255.1 Chitinophagaceae bacterium
CAGCAGGAAAAATTTTACGATCCCCACCATATCCTTCGGAGAGAAATTGTTTCAGCAATTGACCATAGATCATTTTCCATTCTTTGCCATGTGCCATTACTTTGTTTCTATGCTGTTCAAAAGTAAGTAGGTGAGCCAACTCATGCAACAACGTAATTAAGAAAGCAAATTTATTCAGGTTGCCATTCACACTAATTCGGTGATTGGCTTGGTGAGTACGATGACGATAATCGCCAAGAATACTTTTACGTTCCTTTGCAATAGTTAAATGTACTTTGTATTGTTGCAGGTAAGCCGTCACTGCATCACTGGTAGCTGGCGGCAGATAATTTTGTAATTGGTTAATAGGAACTTCTTTCTTCGGCATTCTATTTTTTGCTTCGCTGATCTGACCATCCTGGTCTTACAAATACTTATTGAATACCTGCGGCTTTATCCCGGCTTTTTTGTTTCAGCAATTTTTGTAAAGATGCTACTTCTACAAAAGAATAAACAAGATATAAACCCATGCAGATAACAAGTGCCGGCTTATTCACATTCTTTTTTACGACCATAATATAAATGAACGCAGCGATAGCAATCAGAAAAAATTTTATCATAAAGCTTCCATACAAAGACCGCACAGAGGCGTTCGGATTTTTGGATGCCAGCGAACGATGAGAAACATAAAAGGATAATGCTGTTGCGGCAAATAACACAAGATTGCCACCAATCAATACTAAATGATCAATGCCGTTTTTAATCAGTAAATTTTTTCCAGCCAGAAAAAATCCATTAAGGATTATAAATAAAAGCAATAGGGGAAGAAACGGTTTTCTGTCATTCATCTTTTGGTGGTTTTGTCCTCAGGACCCTTTCGGGCTGTTTCCCTCATCAGTTTGTAAAAAATACCTGCAAGGGTGAGCAAAGGTAAGACACATGCCAGCAATGGTAATGTGTTCAGCCATTTATCTGCTTTTAAACCAATAAAAACAGCTAAAGACAAGGCCACTACTAATTGAGTGCCTAAACTGGCATAGCGCAGCAGAAACTGTTTGTTACTATTTGATGGCGGCTTGCTGTTCATTATTATTCATCTCTACAATGTTGGCTCCCATATGGCATTGACCATTGAAAGTGGCAGTTGGTTCTATTTGTAATTTACCGGCGTACAAATTTCCTGTTACCACACATTCGCCCCGCAATTGCAATAATTCTTTTGCCCGGATGTTGCCAGAAACTTTTCCAACTATATCGGCTTGGTTACCGGAAATATCACCTTCCACTACTCCACTGTTACCAATAATAATTTTTGCAGCACTATTGATATTGCCGATTACCGTACCATCAATTCTAAGATCGGTATTACTTTCAATATCTCCTTTTAAGGTAGTGCCTGCGCCAATTAAAGTGGCACCGCCGCCGTTTGTTTTTTCCTGTTGCATGTCGGTTTTGTTTTTGGTATTAAACATAGTTGTAACAATTAATCGTCAGACTGTTCTTGTTTAGGTACATTAATTCGGGTGGTATCTAGAACTACGGTATTCATTCCTTTTAATGGACCTTTTTTAAGGCCATCAATATATTGTTCCGATAATTTCATTTCCCGGTCGGCGTCATCTATTTTATATTTTAATTGCCGCAATTCCGTGGCCGATTTGTAATCGGTGGCGGCTCCGGGAATGTAATACTTCAAAGGTGTGAAAACGATGAGGGCTACTGTTAACCCAACCAACAACACAAAAATTGTGCTCAACATGATGTAAACACTCAATCGGGACAATTTAAAGGTCACCACTTCCTCGTAAGTGTCGTCGTTCATCACCACCAGCCTGTAGCGGTTTCGAAGCCGTTTCAGGGTGGATCCGGCATCTAATTTTATCATACTCCAATTTTAGGAAACTAAAGGTAAGCAATGGGGTTTGGTTTTGCCAGTTTCTGCCCGGTAAATTAGCGTCAATAAAATGGCCTACTTTCGCTTGATTATTAGTTATTTATTGAACTGGACAACCGGAATTGACTTTAAAAATTTTCCCAGTTCAAATAATAAGAAAAATGACAAAATTTTAAGGCTCATTTTATACTAAATAATTTGAAATTCAGTTAATAAGACTTTAGATTGCGACGGAAAATGCGACCCACCCAATATACTATGACTGCTGTTCTCTTTCTTATCCTTTGTCAGGTTACTTTCCCTGCTTTTAGCCAGCTGGGCATCTCTTTTGACCTGAAAAAACCAAAAGACTACGAAGAACGAGTTTTGAAGTCAGAAAAGTCGGAAGACAAAAAATTTACCCTGCCCCGCCGCCTTATCCAAAATACCATTACCCATTACAATTACCACTTTAATGCCAATAACAAGCTGAACGACGTATTGGAAAAAGCAAAAGCAGCTTTTAAAGACGATTATTCCCAACTACTCCCTTTTTATAATTACACATTGGATGCTACAGCTGGTGATTCAATACAATTAGACTCTATCACTTACAAATCATCCACCGCCGTTGCCCTGCATGATCTGCGCAATGATTGGGTGGATAATATGTACCTGCTGTGGGGCGCCTCCTATTATCTTCAAAAGAAATTTGATTCGGCCTACCTGATGTTTCAGTTTATCAATTACGCTTTTGCTCCAAAGGAAAAAGATGGTTATTATCTCGCTATCGGAAGTGCCAGGGATGGTAATTCTGCCTACAGCATTTCCACCAAAGAAAAGAACAGCCTGCCCCGTAAAATATTTTCTGAACCTCCCAGCCGTAATGATGCCTTTATCTGGCAGATAAGAAACTTCCTAGCACAAGAAGATCAGTTGGCAGATGCAGCCAGTCTGATAGTAACACTGAGAAACGATCCTAAATTTCCAAAACGTTTGCACAACGATTTGGAAGAAGTGCAGGCTCTATGGTTTTACAAACAAAACATGTGGGACAGTGCTGCATCACACTTGGTAAATGCATTAGACAATGCCCCCAACCTGCAGGAGAAAGCCCGTTGGGAATACCTTACCGCACAACTGTATGAGATGAGTGGCAAGTATAAAGAGTCAGAAAAATATTATGCAAAAGTAAGTGGTCATACTACCGACCCCATATTGGATATTTATGCACGGCTGTATGCCATCCGTGTAAATAAAGATGGTGACGATAAAACCATTGATAAGAATGTGGCTGAATTACTAAAAATGGCCAAGCGGGACAAATATGTAGAGTACAAGGATATTATTTACTACATGGCTGCACAAATGCAACTGGAAGGAAATAATATTGACGAAGCAATTGCCCTGCTGCAAAAGAGCACACAATTTACCAGTAATGATCCTGCCTTACGTAACAAAGCTTTTTTACAATTAGCTGAATTATCATTTGCAAAAAAAGAATATCGCAGGGCTTATAATTTTTACGACAGTCTTCGGTTAGATGATCCACAATTAAAAGATGTGGAAGCAATAAAATCAAGAAAAACAACACTGGGCAACTTGGCCAATAATTTTGAGATAGCAGAAAGACAGGACAGTCTGCAACACATTGCTGGCATGCCGGAAGATGAACGCAAAGAGTTTGTAAAAAAATTAGTGAAGGACATTCGCAAAAAACAAGGCTTGAGGGAAGATGCTGTTTCTGCCGGCCCTGCTTTTGTGGCTCCTACCCTTTTCCCTACGGTACAGCCAAAGGGAGAATGGTATTTTTATAATGCAGCTTCCAAAGCAAGGGGGCTTACTGAATTTAAAAGCAAATGGGGCAACCGACCTAATATAGATAACTGGAGACGAAGCGCTACTATTAATGCGGCCTTTCAGAATAGTCAGCAGGGAAACCCTAGCAATCAACAAAAAGGTGACAATGCTGCTGCCGGTGGTGTAACCTATGATGATCTCTATGCTAATCTGCCACTTACTGCAGAGCAATTACAAAAATCAAATGACTCATTACAAAATGCATTGTTTGCAGTGGGTAAAATATATGTGCAGGAAATTGAAGACTGTAAGGCTGGTACAGAAACATTAGAGAATCTTCGCAGTCGTTTTCCGCAGTTTGAAAAAATGGATGAAGTGCTTTTCAATTTGTACTATTGTTACAATAAAAACGGTGAGTCTGCCAAAGCAGCCGCCATTAAAAAATTGATGGGTGATAAATTCAATACCAGCAATTTCACCGCTATTGTAAATACCGGTAAAGACCCGAAAGCGGCAGGTACTACAGAAGCTACCAAAGCTTATGAAAATATATACGACCTGTTTATCGAAGGAAATTTTACACAGGCAATCGCCGATAAGAAAATAGCCGACAGCCTGTATGGAAAAAATTACTGGACTCCACAGTTGCTCTACATTGAGGCTGTTTACTACATTAAACAAAGAAATGATAGTAGTGCTGTAACTGTTTTAAATTCTATCAATAGCCAGTTTCCTAACACACCTTTGGCGGCAAGGGCTACTAACCTGCTAAATGTACTTAGCAGAAGAGTACAGATTGAAGAAGAATTAAAGAATCTGAATGTTACCCGTAACTATGGTGATACGACTACTCGTAAACCACCAATAGCTGTAGTTGTGCAACCGAAAATAGATTCTGTAAAAACACAACCGCCAGTAGTAACTATTCCAAAACCGGTTATCGATACGGTGGCAACAAAACCAATAATAAAAGCTCCGTATAAGTTTAATGCGAATGAGCCCTACTACGTAGTGCTGGTGTTGAACAAAGTAGATCCTGTTTTTTGTAATGAAGCAAAGAATGCCTTTGCCCGTTTTAACAGAGAAACTTTTTATAACAAGCAAATGTCAGCAGACCTTTTTGAGATTGACCCGGACAACCGCATATTGCTAATGTCGCCCTTTAAAGATGCGCAGGATGCTGTAACTTATGTTGAAGCAGTGAGACCAAAAACAGCAACAGAAATTTTGCCTTGGTTAAAAGGGGGTAAATACAATTTTATCATTTTAACAGATTCAAATTTTGATTTGCTGAAAGTGAATAAAGACATTGAAGTTTACAAAGCGTTTCTTAATCAGCATTTGCCCGGTAAGTTTTAAACCTCACCCCAACGCTCTACATGAGATGGAGAGGGAGAGACTTTTGCAAAATATTAATGGCCGCTATCGCCTTCACCGCAGAGGTTTTCCTTAATTTCGGTACTTAGTTTATCGAAGTATCAATTTCATTTTTAGTTACTCTTCGGAATAACTTATAACTACATATCTGATATGAAAAAAGCAGTCCGGATTTTTTGGCGCATTTTTGGTGTTGGCTTTGCCTCATTTATAGTGCTGGTATTGCTTGCCAATTTTGGTGTATTTGGTAAAATGCCTTCTCTAGAAGATTTAGAAAACCCCTCTATTCTTCAAGCCTCTGAAGTGTATGCAGAAGACGGCACACTAATGGGTAAATATTATACAGAAAGAGGCAACCGCAGCAATGTAAAATACCGGGATATTTCAAAACATATTATTGATGCGCTGATAGCAACAGAAGATGAACGATTTTATAGCCACAGCGGTATAGATTTCAAATCAACGATGAGAGCAATGGTTACCTTGGGAGGTCAGGGTGGCGGCAGTACAATTACCCAGCAATTAGCATTGAATCTTTTTAATGAAAGAGCCTCTAACAGAGCTATACGGGTGATTCAGAAACTAAAAGAGTGGATAATTGCAGTAAAGCTGGAGAAAAATTTCACCAAAGAAGAGATCATAACGCTTTACCTGAATGCTGTTCCGTTTGGTAATAACATATATGGCATTCGTAATGCGGCCAGAAGTTTTTTTCAAAAAGAACCTGACCGTCTGAATATAGAAGAAGCCGCCTTGTTAGTAGGTATGCTTAAAGGTAACAGCATTTATAATCCTGTTCGCAATCCCAAAGCTGCATTGGAACGCCGAAATATTGTGCTGAACCAGATGGAAGTAAATAAAAAAATTACCGCTGCCGAAGCTGCTAGATTAAAAGCAACACCTATTAAAATAAATTATAAAAAACTAGATGAGAACACTGGCTATGCACCTTATTTCCGGGAGGTGCTGAAGGGTGAAGTAAAAGAAGTGTTGAAAGACATAAAGAAATCGAATGGCAAATCTTATGACATTTACAATGATGGACTGAAAATTTATACCACCATCAACACACAAATGCAGCAATATGCAGAAGAAGGTGTGGCAGTGCAAATGACAGCCTTGCAAAAAGGTATCAATACAAGATCAGATTTTAAATCGGGTGCTATTTGGAAAAATCATGAAAAAATTATTGAAAAGGCGGTAAAAGAATCTGACAGATGGAAAAATCTGGAAGAAGACGGCCTGAGCGATAAAGAAATAAGGGCCAGTTTTGATATAAAAGTTCCAATGAAGGTATTTGCATGGAATACAAAAAGGGAAAGAGATACGACGATGACGCCGATTGATTCTATCAAATATTCTTTGCAGATGGAACAGGCTGGCTTTATGGCAATGGATCCTGTTACTGGTGAAGTAAGAGCATGGGTAGGTGGCATTAATTATAAGACGTATAAAAACGATCACATCAACCTGAAAACAAAAAGACAAGTAGGTTCTACTATCAAACCATTTCTGTACACACAGGCCATGGAAGAAAGAGGATTTACTCCTGAAACAGAATGTGAAAATGTGGCTCAAAATTTTGGCGGCGGAGCTTGGGTGCCATCTGGTAAAAAATGTGATGGAGGTAGTATGAGTATGGCCAATGCACTTGCCTTTTCTAAAAACTGTGCCACGGCATATATTATGAAACAGGTGGGGCCAAAACAGTTTGCTGATTTTCTCAGTCGTATCAGTATCCCTACTCCGGTAAAACCTTTCCCTTCAATTTGTCTGGGTACCTGCGACCTTTCAATGTATGAAATGCTCTGGGGCTATACCATTTTTGCTGGTCGTGGATTTTCTACAAAACCATACAGCATCAGCCGCATTGAAGACAGAAACGGAAATGTGATAAAAAGATTTGACTACAGTGTAAACCGTAAAGAAGCCATTAGCGAAGTAACAGCCTACACTATGGCAAGAATGATGCAGGGAACAGTGGACAAAGGAACGGCCAGAGGATTAAGAACTAGAGTGGGCGCTGCTGAAATGGGTGGCAAAACAGGTACTACTGATGATAATGCAGATGCTTGGTTTATGGGTTACACTCCACAACTGCTCGCCGGATCCTGGGTTGGGTTTGAATATACGTTTATGCGCAATACAGGTGATGGCAACAGAATTGCCCGTCCTATTACGGAATATTTTTTCAAAAAAGTGCTGGCGGATAAAAAATTGGGTATTGAAAAAGATGCCAAATTTGTAAAGCCTGCCGAAATGGAAAACGATATTAATAGTGCGGACATAATAGTTAGTGATTACGACCCTAACCCCGGTGCTGAAGGTGCTGATCAGGGTGTGGGCAATCCGGAAGATTACAATAATTATGACTTCGACAGCATCAGTGCAGAATCAAAAGATTATTCTGAAGATGATACTAAAAAAACTCC
>JANORJ010000469.1:0-3284 GCA_031415255.1 Chitinophagaceae bacterium
ATTATTCATCATTTCGTTTTTAAATTATTTTAGTATAATATCTCTCATGGCAGATTTAAGTTGCAGTGTCAATGTTTTGTATTCTTCGGGTTTATAATACAGCAAATTATCCATTTCATAAGGATCTTCCTTAAGATTGTATAACTCAGTTTCCACTGCTTCTGCTTTCAATTTTAACGCTAATGTCTTTTCATCACCAACAGCAATTTTCTTCAATAATTCGACATCTTTCATTCTGAATTTATTACTGAATTCCAAAACCTTTTTAGATGTATTCTTTTGCCACTCTATGTATTTGTATGTGTTTTCATTTTGTATGCCATTTTCTATAATTGTCACTTTCATTCTTAACGCATTATACGTTGGATGATCCATAATATATAAAGGTAAAAGTTTCATGCTAAGTTTGGGTTTTCCGTATAAACCAAATTTAGATAAACTTGGCCCGATATATTCCATTGCAAATCTGTCTTTAAAATTCGTGACACTATCTTTATACAGTAAAGGAACTAGCGAAATACCTTCTACTCTCTCTGGAATTTTTAAGCCCGCCAAATCTAAAATAGTTGGCATCAAATCGAGATTGGTAACCCATTCTTCTGTTTTTCCGGGTATTTTTAAATGTAACGAATCACCACCGGTTATTATCATCGGCACCCTAATCGCTTCTTCATAAGGAGTGGCTTTATTCATCATAGCGTGAGCACCTAACATATAACCGTTATCAGAAGTAAAAACCAACAATGTATTGTCCCATTCTCCGTTCTCTTTTAATGTTTTTATTAAGTTGCTTACCATATCATTTAAAGCATACAAGGAACCCAAACGGCTATACCAGTCTGCCTGTAAAAAACTTTTAATAGATTTAGGTACTTTCCCTTTGAAAATCAAGTTATAAAAAAATGCACCTTTATTCATTTGCCTTACTCTTTTTTTCCAGGTATTTTTCAGGAAAGAAGATTTGTCTAATGGCTTTTTCTTTTCTGCAGGCGTTGCAAACTTACCATAGTCATTGTTATAATTAGGTTTAAAGGGAACCGTTACATTTGCAAAGTTTTCTTTTGCTGTTTTTTGATGCCTTGGTGCGGCCTGTAATGGATTATGTGGCGCAGTTGGTGTTAAAAAAAGAAAGAATGGTTTGCCATCATTTTCCTCAGTTTTTTGAATAAATGAAATGGCTTCTTTCGTTAAAACATCCGTGGAATAATCTTCTGCATTAAAACCATAATGTTTTGTTTGCTGGTTCGCTGCATTCCAAGTAGTATCGTTTTTTGGATTTCCACCATTCCAATTTAAAACATCATAATCATATCCTTTATAATAAGAGGAATTGGTGAAAACAAAACCATCTGTCCAGCCGTATACTGGTTGTGCATTTTTTTCAATGCCATACCCATTTAAGTACTTTCCAATAATGGCGGTACTATAACCAGATTTATTTAAATAAGCAGGTAAGGTGTAAGGTTCATTATGTTTAAAAGCACTCCAGCCACCATTTACAGATGCATTTCTGTAAACGCCATTGGTATGCGCATAGCTTCCGGTTAAAGTTGCAGAACGACTGGGACAGCAAGTAGACATTGGCGTGAAGGAGTTCGTAAAATCTATTCCTGTTGATTTCAGTGAATCTACTATCGGTAAAACATCCCGAAAATATTGTGATGTGTAAATAGCATCTAAATCATCCGATAATACAATAATGACATTTGGTTTTTTTGATTTTTGTTCTGTATTATTTACTATAACATTATTTAATTTCGTACTAACAATTGGGTTTGTTTTTGTTGTTTCTTTTGGTTTGAAATTATCGGAAATTGCAGAATATTCTGTATTACTGACTTTCGTTGAACGGCAAGAGGTCATTAATGAAACGATTGCGATACCCAGCACTATCTTATTTATTATTTTAATGCTTTCTAACATTCTTAAATACGTTTTCAAATCTGTTCAATGCATCATCAATCACCTCATCGGTATCAGCCATGCTGCAATACAAACGGCTTCCTGCTAAGGTAACAATTCCTTCCGCCAAATACGCCGCTCCGTACTCTTCCATTAGTTTTTTTCGTTCATTTATTTCAGCAAGTACAGATTTTATTTTTAGCAGTTTGATTTTCACATACAATGTTCCGGCTGCTTCCAGATGACAAATAGACCCCTGGTTAAATGCGACAAACGGCAGTTCGTATCTATCAATCAATTGATTCAGTCCTTTTGTAATTCTATCACCGGCTTTCCCGGCTTTTTCACAGGCATTTGTTCTTTCTATTTCCAGCAAAGTATGATATCCCGCACAACAACTCAATGGATTCGCCGCCATGCTGCCGCCTACTTTTACTTTTTTGCCACCCTGCAAACATGCAGCCAAACCATCCAAGTATTCGGCTTTCCAGCCGATACCGGGTTCGGGAACCACCGGTCGTCCGGGCAGCCGCGCTATTGCCAAGAGCGCCACGGGCAAAACTATGATGACGAGGCTGGCATAGGCAAGCACCCTCCCTTGCAAGTCAATGTCGGGCATCAGGCCTTGCGCGGCGGCAGGTAGCGCAAAAGCGAGAACAAGGATGATCTTTTCCGCAAATTGCCGATTGCCGAACAACCGCACACTATCATCGGGATTCTGCGCCAGCGCCGCGCCCCATGAAAGATGCGCGACATCATAAAGGCTGTGGCTGGAATAAAAGAGCAAAAGAAGCGGCAGCAATAGCCAAAAACCAATGTCATCGCCCCCAATTGCAAGCAATGGCAGCAGCACCGCAATGGGCAGCGCCGCTATGCGCATCCAGCGCCGGTGCGGAGCATCGCCTTTTGATTTCCGGTCAATCATCGTGCCGATCAGCGGATCGACTATGCCATCCCACAAGGTGCTCAAGGCAAAGATCAGGCCCACAAGCGCCACTGGCACCACGCCGCCCGCTGCAACATAGGGCGGCAGATAGACGGAAAACGGCAGACCCAGCATCGCTGCCGGGCCGATGCCGATGGCGTAGCTGGTGACGGTGCGGCGTGGGAGGGGGTGGCTCATTCACCGCCAACTTTGGGCCAGCGGTCGAGATCGCGGTCTTGCCAGCGGTGGAAACCGGCACGGATTGCCGCAACGCGCGCTTCAAATTCGTCAACACTATGCGCGTCGACGGGCGCGCAATAGCGATCTCCGCGCGCAATCGCAGCCAGTGCTTCCTCTGCCACCCATTCAACCGGCATTCCCTGATTGCGCCAATGTTCGCCAGTTTCTTCGGGCATCAGACGCGGGCCGCCGAAATGGTCGGGACGCGCGCGCGCGC
>JANORJ010000470.1:0-7868 GCA_031415255.1 Chitinophagaceae bacterium
AGAGTATTTCATCTGGGCGACCGCAATATTACTTCGCTGATGACACACCGCAGCGATATTATCTGGTTTAATCTGGATGATAATGAGGATAAAATAAAAGAAAAAATTATTGGCGAGCCACATTCAGTTTATCCTATCTGCGATGGCGAAATTGACAATCTGAAAGGTGTAGTTTCTATAAAAGATTTGTATGTAAGCCCCGATAGCACTCTGTTTAAAGAACTGATGCAACCGGCTTTATTTGTACCCGAAAACAATTCGCCGTATCAAGTACTCGAAAAATTTAAAGAGTCAAGACTTCACTCCTGTTTTATAGTAGATGAATATGGCAGCATATTAGGATTAATTACGTTAAATGATATTCTGGAAGCCATTGTAGGGGATATGCCGCAGCCAGATGTGCCTGATTACGAAATTATGGAACGGGAAGATGGAACTTTTTTGGTGGATGGGCAGATTCCTTTTTATGATTTTTTAAGCCGCTTTGAAAAAACAGAATGGATGAACGAAGGCGAACATGATTTTGATACATTAGCCGGATTCATTTTGCATCAGTTAGAAAGAATTCCTAAAACCGGTGACAAGCTTAGCTGGAAAGGTTTTAAAATAGAAGTAATTGATATGGACAGCCACCGGATTGATAAAGTGCTGGTAACGCTGAGTGAGGAGCTAAAAGAAGATATGGAAGAATAGAGATCTTGAAATGATAATTTATTAAAGTATAAACTTTATAACTGATTACTCCTACTTACATAATCAGCATTAACATTTTTCGTTTTCGTTTGCCATTTAAAAAACAAACATTGCTTCTTTCTCGGGATAATTCAGCTTGGTGCTTTTCCTGTTGCCATTTGCTTTTACATGCATAATATTTACTTGATCGTCAAATTTATCGAAGAGAATAATGTTACTTATTTCTAATTTGTTGAGAGCAGGTATGTTTTCTACTTCAAAATAACCATACGCCGCTTCATTTTCATTTTCATATCCAATATATTTTAACGACACAGATCTTCCATTTGCTTTCATAGACAGATGGCTGAGCAAATATTTTTTTACCAGTGTATCCATAGCTGCTTTATTGGTGGGGTTAATCAGGTCCACTTTTATTTTGTGCGCAGCATCCGGTGAATAGTTTTTTGCAAGAATAGTTTCAAAATCATCGGTAAAAATCTTGCAGCTTATTTCCAATGTTTTTTCAGTAGCATTATGCTCTATTTCCACCACACTTACATGAAAAGGGTGCGGCACAGCAGGCCGGAACGACGTTAAAGCCACCGCCAAAAGGAAAAAAAGTGACCATTTATAGACAGATGCTGCCATTGACGGAATATATTTCATACTTACAAAAGTCTGGTTTATTTTGACACCCTTAACAAGGTAATCGATAAAAGATTCAACGCTGGTAAGGACGGCAATAACTGTTGATAAGATGCAAGATTTTGGTTTTTATTTTAAAATAGGCTGGGAACATATTATCAGCAAAGATGCACTGGATCATCAGTTATTTATTGCAGCTTTGGCCGCAATTTATATTTTGAAAGATTGGAAACAGGTGCTGATATTGGTTACAGCTTTTACGATCGGCCATTCACTTACCCTTGCCTTAAGTGTGTTTGATGTTATTAGGTTTAACAGCAAGTGGGTTGAATTTCTTATTCCAGTTACAATTGTCATTACAGCGATTTCAAATTTGTTGCAGAAAAAGTTTACACCAAAATCAATACGCATCAATTATTTTCTGGCTCTTTTATTCGGTCTTATTCATGGAATGGGCTTTGCTAATTCTATTCGTTTTATGATGGCAGATGACCAGAATATTGGATGGAGCTTGTTTGGATTTAATGTAGGATTAGAAGCTGGACAAATAATTGTAGTAACTGCTTTACTTTTATTATCCCACCTTTTTGTAACAATACTAAAAGTTAACCGTCGGGACTGGGTAATTTTTTTATCAGCCGCCGTTTTTGGTATTGCTTTAAAAATTTCACTCGACAGATTACCAATAAAAAAGAAAAATTATGAAGAAACATCTCTTACTGTGTTGCCTGCTGTTGATAATTATTTCAATAGTACAGGCACAAAATATTCAGAACAACGCCAGTTCAAACCATGCCAACAAGTTTGAGCAGCTAGGTTCTATTCTGCCCACCCCCAATGAGCAGCGGCTTGCCAGCGGTGAACCCGGTGCTAAGTACTGGCAGCAGCGGGTTGATTACGACATTAAATGTGAGCTGGATGAAAAAAATAATAAACTTACTGGCAGTGAAACTATTACTTACTTTAATAATTCACCTGCCACACTAACTTATTTCTGGATGCAGCTGGATGAAAACCAGCACAGCACTGTAAATAATGCCAATTACCAGACTCAAAACACCATGCCAGTACAAGCCACTGACAAGATGCTGGACCGTTTTGATGAAAGAAAATCAGATAACGGCTATGGTGTAAACATTTTAAAGCTTACCGATGCCGCAGGAAAATCTTTACCCTACACCATCAATAAAACAATGATGAAAGTGGATTTGCTTGTGCCATTAAAACCGGGGCAAAAATTTGTTTTCAAAGTAGATTGGAATTATAAAATTGTAAACCGTGGCGACTTTATCCGTTTTGGTGGCGCAAGAGGTGGCTACGAAAATTTTCCGGAGGATAATAATAATAACTACACGATGACGCAATGGTATCCCCGGCTGTGCAAATACAGTGATGACCAGGGATGGCAGAATCATCAGTTTACGGGCACCGGTGAGTTCACCCTTTGCTTTGGAAATTTCAATGTACAAATGACAGTACCTGCCGATCATATTGTAGGTGGAACCGGTGAGTGTCAAAATTATGCGCAAACATTATCTGCCGCACAAATGGCAAGATGGAAGCAGGCACAAACGGCTAAAGAACCTTTGCAGATAGTAACATTAAATGAAGCATTAAACACTTCAAAACAAAAAAGTACTGCTAAAAAAACATGGATTTATAAAGCCACCAATGTTCGTGACTTTGCCTGGACTTCTTCCCGCCGGTTTGTATGGGATGCAATGCCAGCCATAGTGGAGGGGAAAAAAGCAATGGCGATGAGTTACTATGCTAAAGAAGCTTACCCTATCTATAGCAAGTATTCCACCAAAGCAGTAGCGCATACGTTAAAGACGTATTCAAAATTTTCAATTCCTTACCCCTATCCTGTTGCCATAAGTGTGGAAGGCAATCAGGGAATGGAATACCCGATGATTTCTTTCAACCCCGGCCGGGCATTACCAGATGGTTCTTATACAGAAGGTTCTAAAAATGCAGCGATACTTGTTATTATACATGAAGTGGGGCATACTTTTTTCCCAATGATTGTAAACAGCGACGAACGTCAGTGGACATGGATGGATGAAGGATTAAATTCTTACCTGCAATACCTCACACAAGAATTATGGGATAATAAATTTCCATCAGATGGTGGACCGCCCTTTACCATTACTGATTATATGAAATTGCCGAAAGACCAATTAGAACCTATAATGACCAACAGTGAAAACATCAACAACTTTGGTGCAAATGCTTATGATAAAGTAGCTACTGGTTTAAATATTTTAAGAGAAACAATTGTGGGCCGTGAGTTATTTGATAATGCTTTCAGAGAATATTCCAGACGCTGGGCATTTAAATCACCGAATCCTGCCGATTTTTTCCGCACAATAGAAGATGCTACCGGCGAAGACCTGGACTGGTTTTGGAGAGGATGGTTTTATGGAACTGATGCCTGCGACATATCAATTGACACCGTTAAACATTCCATTCCTGATGTAACGGCTATTCCACAGCAGGTAAATGATACAACCGTATACAGAACATTAGCAAAACCTAGTGTTAATGAATTTGAAGACCTTTCTAAAATCAGAAATAAACAAGACAAGAATATCATTTTTGAAACGGATAAGGACACTGCTCTCCGTGACTTTTACTGGAAATATGACCGGGAGATAGAAAAATATGACACCACAAAATATCCGGTGGTGGTAAAACCACAAACAGAAGCATTGGATCAGGAAGGCCGTAATAAATATGGTAGTAAAAATTTGTACGAAATTTCATTTACCAATAAAGGCGGTTTAGTAATGCCCATCATTCTTGAATGGACATACAAAGACGGTACTAAAGAAATTGAACGAATCCCGGCGCAGGTATGGAGAAAAAACGAAAAAAATGTGATAAAAACATTTATGAAGGACAAGGAAGTGGCTTCCATAAAACTTGACCCGTACAAAGAAACTGCCGATGTGGATGAAAGCAATAATACGTATGGCGACATTAAGCCACCAAATAAATTCAAACTGTTTAAGCAAAAACAGAATGCAACCCCAACGCAAGGCATCAACCCGATGCAGAAAGCGATGGAGAAAAAAGGATTTTAGCAAGTTTTGGAACAGGTTGGCCACGGCGGCGACATCTTTGTAGAAAGGTGTCGCCGTTGCCATTTAGCCGCTTATGTAATTTCCAGTTCCGTATCGTTCATTCTTTTACTCCATTAGCCTATTTACCGTAGCTTTGAAAGCATCAGAACATATCGTCATTATAAAAAATCATACTACAAAATGAAAAAAATCATTTCCTGCCTGTTGATTATTTTTTGTACCAGCATTATAAGTAATGCTCAGAATATTTACAACAATCCCAACAGCAATCATGGTAATAAGTTTGAGCAGATGGGAGGCACTTTCCCAACGCCAAACGAATACCGTACTGCCAGTGGTGCACCGGGCCCCAAATACTGGCAACAGCGTTGTGACTATGATATTAAATGTGAGATAGATGAAAAAAAACTGATGCTAAACGGTAGCGAAACAGTAACTTATTTTAATAATTCGCCTGATGTGCTTACTTTCTTGTGGTTACAATTGGATGAAAACCAGCATAGCTCAGTAAACAATGCCAACTATCAGAACAGTAGTTCAATGTCAAGACAAACAAGTCCGGCATTATTAGACAGAGCTGATGAAGCAAAAACTGACAATGGTTATGGATTTAATATTTTAAAACTTACCGATGCAACTGACAAGCCATTAAAATATACAGTGAATAAAACGATGATGCGGGTAGAATTACCAGCTCCGCTAAAAGCAGGACAACGTTTTGTTTTTAAATTAGACTGGAATTATAAAATAGCTGACCGTCAGGGTCGTGGTGGTCGTGGTGGTTATGAATTTTTTCCCGAGGATGGCAATCATGAATTTACTATGGCGCAATGGTATCCCCGTCTTTGTGTGTATAGTGATTTTCAGGGTTGGCAAAATCATCAGTTCACTGGTCGTGGTGAGTTTGCATTAACCTTCGGAAATTTTAAAGTACAGATGACAGTACCGGCAGACCATGTGATAATGTCAACCGGAGAATGTCAGAACTATGCGTCTGTTCTTACAGCTGCACAATTGTCCCGGTGGAATAAAGCACAATCATCATCAGAACCAATAGAGATAGTAACATTGGATGAAGCCAAAGCTGCTGAAAAGCAAAAAAGCACAGCCAAAAAAACATGGATTTTTAAAGCCGATAATGTTCGTGACTTTGCCTGGGGCTCTTCCCGGAAATTTATATGGGATGCCTTGGCTACAAAAATTGAAGGGAAAAAAGTAATGTGCATGAGTGGTTATGCTAAAGAAGCATATGGATTATACCGCAAGTATTCTAGCAAAGCCGTAGAGCATACTATTAAAACATATTCGAAATTCACTATTCCATATCCTTATCCTGTGGCACAAAGTATTGAAGCTAGTAACGGCATGGAATACCCGATGATATGTTTCAACTTTGGTAGAACAGAAAAGGATGGCACCTACAGCGAAGGAACAAAAAACGGAATGCTGGGTGTGGTAATACATGAAGTGGGTCACAATTTTTTTCCGATGATTATTAACAGCGATGAACGTCAGTGGAGCTGGATGGATGAAGGACTTAATACGTTTGTTGAATATTTAACAGAGGAGTTGTGGGATAATAAATTTCCCAGTCGCCGTGGCCCTGCTAATACTATCACTGATTATATGAAGCTGCCTAAAGATCAGTTAGAACCTATTATGACTAACAGTGAAAACATTGCCCAGTTTGGTCCTAATGCTTATTCAAAACCAGCCACTGGTTTAAATATTCTCCGGGAAACTATTATGGGTCGTGAGCTATTTGATTATGCTTTTAAAGAATATGCTAGAAGATGGGCTTTCAAACATCCGGAACCAGCGGATTTCTTCCGCACATTAGAAGATGCAAGTGGCGAAGATCTCGATTGGTTTTGGAGAGGATGGTTTTACAGTACAGAAGCCTGTGACATTTCTCTTGATACCGTAAAATATGCCAAGGCAGATGTAACAGCGGTACAATCCGAATCAAAAGAAACAACCATTCAACGTTCGATTGATAAACCACAAGTACCCAGCTTTGATGATATATCAAAAATCAGGAACAGGGATGACAAGAAAATTATTTTTCAAACTGATGTTGATACCAGCATCCGTGATTTTTATTGGAGATATGCCCGTGGTATCGAAGCTTACGACACCAGTAAATATTCAGTAACTATTCCGGGTAGTAAACCTGATGGATTGACTGAAGCAGAAAAAGAAAAATACGGCAATAAAAATATGTATGAACTTACGTTCAGCAATAAAGGTGGATTAGTAATGCCCATTATTGTAGAATGGACTTACAAAGACGGCACCAAAGAAATTGACCGCATACCAGCACAAGTGTGGCGGCAGAATGAAAACAAAGTGATTAAAACATTTATAAAAGATAAAGAAGTAGCGTCTGTAAAACTAGATCCTTTAAGAGAAACGGCTGATATTAATGAAAGTAATAACAGTTGGAATACTATTCCGGAAGCATCTAAGTTCTCCATCTTTAAAGGAAGACAAGGTGGTGGAGCAAGAGGCGGTGGAGGTCAAACCGGCAACCCGATGCAGAAAGCACAGGAGAAGAAAGGGTTTTAAAAAAAATTACTTCAATTAAGCTGAGGAGATACAACTACAAATTGTATCTCCTCTTTTTTTATCTTTATTATATGATGAAAAATCTCATTGCCTTCATTACCATTTTATTTGTTGTTACTGCAAAAGCTGCCACTGTCGACACGATTAGCATTTACAGCAATGCTATGCACAAAGAATTTAAGTGTGTTGTCATAAAACCGGCTTCGTATAAAAAGAAAAAGGAAAGTTTTCCGACTGTTTATTTACTGCATGGCTACGGCGGCTGGTATAGCAACTGGCTTATCCGTGTGCAGCAATTAAAAGAGTATGCAGATGAGTATAAATTGATAATTGTTTGCCCCGATGGCAGCAACAGTTGGTATCTCGATAGCCCGGTGGACACTACCATGAAATATGAAACTTATATTGGTAAAGAAGTGCCAGAATATATTGATGCACATTACTCAACTATTAAAGACAGAAAAGCAAGAGCCATTACCGGCCTAAGTATGGGCGGCCATGGTGGTTTGTTTATTGGCTTCCGGCAGGCAGGTACATTTGGTGCCTGTGGCAGCATGAGCGGTGGTGTAGATTTAAAACCCTTTTCTAAAAACTGGCAACTAAAAGATAAGATCGGCGACACTATTAACCATGCTGACAACTGGAAAAACTATTCAGTAATAAATGTAGTAGAACAATATCCCAAAGACTCTGTTGCCATTATCATTGATTGTGGCACAGAAGATTTTTTTTATGCTGTTAATCATTCATTGCATGAAAAAATGATAAAACTGAAAATACCGCATGACTATATTGAGCGACCGGGAAAACATGACTGGGATTACTGGAAAAATGCGGTGCAATATCAGTTGTTATTTTTTAGTAAACATTTCAGAAGTAATAAATAGGTTGAAA
>JANORJ010000471.1:0-1983 GCA_031415255.1 Chitinophagaceae bacterium
CATATCCGGAAAGCGGGGACCGAATTCCACCAGATTTCTTCCTATCAATGGATTAGGAGTAAACTGGCTGATATGATCCTTTATAATCATGATGTCGCCTACTTTATAAGATGGATTAACGCCACCTGCTGCATTGGATAATAATAAGGTCTCTACACCCAGCAACTTCATTACTCTTACAGGAAATACAACATCCTGTGCCTTATAGCCTTCATAAAAATGAAAGCGGCCAGCCATCGCCACCACCGTTTTCCCACTAAGTTTTCCGAAAATCAGTTTGCCTTTATGGCCTTCTACTGTTGACAAAGGAAAATTAGGAATGTCTTCATACGCCACTTCTTTTTCTATAGCAATTTCGTTTACAAAATTACCCAGGCCACTGCCCAGCACTATGCCTACCGTTGGAGTTTCCTTATACTGTTTTTTCAGGAATTTTACCGTCTCGTTAAATTCCTTCAGATTCTTTTTTCCCATAAAAATTAATTGAATTCCGCTTGGGTTATCCCGATAGCTATCGGGACTTCAGCGGACAAGGTACAAACGTAAGCAAAAATTTTGGGGCTGAATAATTATAGCGATAGAAATCATAGAACCAAGTCCTTCTGATAGCACTAGCCGAATAGCCGATTTTTCTATCATCTGTTTCCTATCTTCGTAGCAAAACTTTCACTAATGAATCTGCATGAATACCAGGCTAAGGAATTATTAAAGAAATATAATGTTCCTGTACAGGAAGGCTATGCCTGCACCACCGTGCAGGAAGCTGAAGAGGCTTACCGCCAGATAAAAACACAAACGGGTAGCAAGTTTGCCATAGTAAAAGCACAGATACATGCCGGTGGCCGTGGCAAGGGAACAGTGAAAGAAAACGGCATTAACGGTGTAAAAGTGGCTAAGTCGCTGGAAGACATACAGGAATTTGCAACAAAAATATTGGGTGGCACATTAGTGACAGTGCAGACCGGCCCTGCAGGTAAGGTGGTGAATAAAATATTTGTTGCGGCGGATATGTATTATGATGGTGTAAGCGAAAGAAAAGAATTTTATCTGTCCATATTACTCGACCGCAGCAAAGGACAGAATGTAATTATGTACAGTACTGAAGGAGGAATGAATATTGAAGATGTGGCACATGATACTCCTGAAAAAATATTTAAAGAATGGGTACATCCTTCCGGTGGTTTACAAGGTTTCCAAGCAAGAAAAATTGCCTTCAATCTGGGGCTGAGCGGCGAAGCATTTAAAAACTGTATAAAATTTGTTACCAATCTTTATAATGCCTACGTAGGATTAGATTGCTCCATGCTGGAAATAAATCCACTCTTTAAAGCAGCTGATAATAAAATAATAGCGGTGGACTGTAAGATGGGATTAGATGAAAATTCATTGATGCGCCATGCAGATCTTGCCTCACTTAGAGATGTAACAGAAGAAGACCCGACAGAAGTAGAAGCCGGAAAATATAATCTGAATTTTGTAAAGCTCGATGGCAATGTTGGTTGTATGGTAAACGGTGCAGGTTTGGCAATGGCTACCATGGACATGATAAAACTTAGCGGTGGCGAACCAGCAAACTTCTTAGATGTAGGCGGTAGTGCCAATGCACAAACCGTAGAAGCTGGTTTCAAAATAATTTTAAAAGACCCTGCTGTAAAAGCAATCCTCATCAACATCTTTGGTGGTATTGTTCGTTGTGACCGGGTGGCACAAGGTGTTATTGATGCTTATCAAAAACTCGGCAATATCAATATTCCCATCATTGTACGTTTGCAAGGAACCAATGCGGTAGAAGCCAAAAAATTAATCGATGAAAGCGGATTGAAAGTACAATCTGCCATCTTATTAAGCGAGGCAGCTGATTTGGTGAAGAAGGCGGTGGCTTAAATGAAAGGCCTCCCCCATTTCGCCGCAGGCGAAATGGATGGTGATTAAAATATAAGAATCATGAGTTTGGGGCTGGGCGATCTCGTTCGTAGAATAATC
>JANORJ010000472.1:0-5020 GCA_031415255.1 Chitinophagaceae bacterium
TGCCAAATTGTTATTTATGGGTGATGAATTTGGTCAAACCGCTGAATGGAATTATAAATCAGAATTGCAGTGGGAATTGTTACAATTTGACGGACACCGGTTACTAAAAGATTGTATCAGTGACTTGAACAGTTTATTAAAGTCGGAACCGGCCTTGTACGAAAACCAATTTAACCAGGATGGTTTTGAATGGGTGGATTTGGATCACCGGGCAGAGTCGGTGATAGTATTTAAACGAAAAGGGAAAAAGAGTAAGGATGATTTACTGGTTATTTTGAATATGACACCAGTGGTGCGAAACGACTGGGAGATATATGCGGAGGGGAAAAATTATACAGAAGAAATTTTCAACAGCGATAGAAAAATATACTGGGGTACCGGAAATGTGTTTAATCCTGAAATCAGGTCTGAATTGATTGATAAGAATCAAAAAAAGTACCTGTTAAGAGTAAATTTACCACCATTGGGGGGAATCATTCTGAAATAATACTATTTTGGAATGATTTTAGCAGATACGGGCCGGTTAAGTTTTGATTAGTCAATAGCAAATTTTACTTTAGCGATGAGAAATCCATTAACAATCCAATCCAAAAAGTACCCCTATGCTACGTAAAATCCTACCCATCTTCTGCCTTGTGTTAACGAGTATGTTGGCGCATTCACAAACAGCGGTTTCAACCATTAATATCGGCGTTGACAGTGCTGACTTTTTTCTGCAAAAAGGTTTGCTGGAAAAACAGAATGGCCGACGACTTGAATCATTGAAAAATTTCGAGAAAGCAGCTAAGTATGATGGCAACAGTAAAGCCATTACTGCGGAACTTGCATCTGCCTATTTCGATCTACGCCGGTACAGTCAGGCAAGAGAAACATTTAAAAAAATGGTGGAGTTGGGAGATAATACAGCTGCCACTTACAAGCAATTACTCACACTATCATTTCAATTGAAGCAGAACGATGATGTGTTATTCTATGCAGATAAACTGAAAACAGCTGACCCAACTGAAAAAGTGCTTTACTATGTAGGCCGGGTACATTATGATAAGGATAATTATGGCGATGCTATTAAATACCTGAATGGTGCTGAAAAGGAAAATCCGGAAAATGCAGAAATTCCTTACCTGATAGCACACAGCTATTCAGACATGATGAATTTTAAACTGGCTGTTCCTTATTTCAAAAAAGCTATTGAACTGAAACCAACCGAAAGCTATTGGATATATGAGCTTAGCCTTATTTGCTATGCAATGAATAATGATAAAGACGCATTGAAGTATATGCTGGAAGCTGCAGAAAAAGGTTACAAAAGAGATAATGACTACTTAGAAAATCTCGGTATTGCTTATCTTAATCTTGGCAATCTGGATGAAGGTGTAAATATCCTGAACGAAATTTTGAAAAGGAAGCCAAGCGATATGAACATACTTAACATGGTGGCAGAAGCTTATTATTACAAAGCAAAATATGACCCGGCCATTGAATACTGGGATAAGATATTGGAATACGATAAAACAAATGCATCCGCTTTATATATGATTGGTATGTCTTTCCAGAAAAAAGGCGGCAAAGCTAATACAGATAAAGGCATTGCACTTTGTGATAAAGCAATTGAAATGGACCCTTCGTTATCTAACTTGAAACAAAAGAAGATGATGGCAGGAATGTAATGAGTCGTTAGTCAGAAGTCTTGAGTCGTCTAAAAATAGTTGAAGCAGTCATAAACTCATTTATGACTGCTTTTTTATTTACTACTGGCTTACGACTGAACCTACATTCTCTCCGGCACTTTTATACCTAACAAACTCATGCCCGAAGCAATTACATTTGCTGTCATTAAAGCAAGCTGCAACCGTAGTTGTTTCTTTTCTTCTGACTCAGCATTCATTACCGAATGTTCAGTGTAGAATGTATTAAATGATTTAGCAATATTAAAAACATAAATAGCAATCACCGAAGGATTATGTTCTGCCACGGCCTGCGCAATAACAACAGGATATTGTTCCAACGAAATAATAAGGTCTTTCTCCAGTTTCAATAAACTGGTTCCAACTTGTGTCTTGTTGCTTGTTCCTTGTCCCTTACGAAGTATAGATTTAATTCTTGCATGTGTGTATTGCACAAAAGGCCCTGTAAAGCCATGAAAATCTATGGACTCTTCGGGATTAAAAATCATTCTTTTCTTTGGGTCAACCCGCAACAGGAAAAATTTTAAGGCTCCCAATGCAATTGTATCATAAAGCTCAATCAATTCTGTTTCGGTAAAGTCTTTTACTTTTCCCAACTCCTCCGTTTTATTCTTTGCCACTTTTACCATTTCTTCTATCATATCATCTGCATCCACCACTGTTCCTTCCCGGCTTTTCATTCGGCCACTTGGTAACTCCACCATGCCATAACTCAAATGATAAATTCCATCTGCATATGGCTTGCCCAATTTTTTCAAAATCAGTTTCAGCACTTTCATGTGGTAGTTCTGTTCATCCGCTATCACATATATGCTTTCATCGTACTTGAAATCTTCATATTTCTCTTCAGCCAATCCTAAATCCTGGGTGATGTAAACAGAAGTACCATCTTTCCTTAATACTAATTTTTCATCCAATCCTTCGTCTGTTAAATCAATCCATACGCTACCATCTTCTTTTTTAAAAAATACTCCTTGCTTTAATCCTACTTCTACAAATTTCTTTCCGGGCAAGTAGGTTTCACTTTCATAATAAGTTTTAGCAAAGTCGCTGCCAATGCGTTTGTAGGTTACATCAAAGCCAGCATATACCCAACTGTTCATGGTTTTCCACAAATCAATTATATCAGGTTTGCCATTCTCCCAATCCAACAACATTTGTTGTGTGCCTTTCATAATAGGGGCTTCTTTCTCTGCTTCCTCCTTTTTCATTCCACCTGCTATCAATTCTTCCACTTGCTTTTTGTACTCATCATTAAACTTTACATAATATTCGCCTACAAAATGGTCGCCTTTTGTATTGGTAGATGCAGGGGTGGCTCCATTGGCAAACAATTGCCAGGCAATCATGCTTTTGCAGATATGTATGCCCCGATCGTTTACAATACAGCTTTTAATAGTTTCGTAACCACTTTCTTTTAATATCTGCGCTACACTCCATCCCAAAAAATTATTTCTTAAGTGACCGAGGTGTATCGGTTTGTTAGTGTTAGGGGAGGAGTATTCCACCATTACTTTTTGTCCGTTGGCTGGTTGGCATCCAAATTTATTATTGGAAAAATTGGATTGCAGAAATGAAATCCAGTAGTTATCGGAGACGGTCAGGTTTAAAAAACCTTTAATAACATTGTAGGCCGTAAAAATTTCAGGATTGGCTTTTACTACGGCCTCACCAATTTCATTACCCAACTGTTCTGGTGACTTCTTTAATTGTTTTACAAAAGAAAAGAGCACCAGTGTATAATCACCTTCAAATTCTGGCTTGGTGGTGCTGATGGTTAATTCCGATTCACTAAACCCGATAGCTATCGGGTCCTGCCCGTAGAGTTTTTTTAATTCCGTTGCTATTAATGGCTTTATCTGGCTTACAATACTCATCCTATCTGTGTTTACGGCAAATTTACAAAAGGAAGTTCCTAATGCCTAATTCCTTAATTACCGCTGGCGATATTATCTTTGTTTATTAAATGCGAAAACATATCCATAGTGCCAGGGATTTTATTCTTCCCATTATCGATTTTTTTTATCCACCCTTCCGCCGGTTGATGAACTTGCAGACATTTCGCTATGCTGCTTCTGGTGGTGGCAATACAATGCTGGGGCTTATTATTTATTATATCAGCTTCAAGTATGTTTTTGCAGAAAAAATATTTCACTTCGGCTTCTATGCTTTTGAAGGACATATAGCGGCCTTGCTCGTTACCTTTATTATTACGTTCCCGGTTGGTTTCTTTATGTCGAAATATGTGGTGTTTGGTGATTCTAAAATGAAAGGACGGATACAATTGTTCCGGTATTTTATGATTTGCCTTTTTAACCTTGTTTTAAATTATATCCTGCTAAAGGCGTTTGTAGAACGGTTTCATATTTACCCCGTTCTGGCGCAAATACTCACCATTTCCATAGTAGTGATGTTCAGTTATATTGCTCAGCGAAATTTTTCTTTTAAAGCCACAGACCCGGATGGGGAAACTACAGACTGAAATTAATGGATTCTACTTTTACTGATAAGTCGCCGGTGCAGTTGCTTCTTATTACAAGATGCTGTTGCATTGGGTAGATGCGAATCAATGAAATGTCTTTGATATTGCCATAACTGCGAATTCCTTTTACCCATTCTTTATTCAATTCTTTATTGATGCTAAGTTTGGCAGAGTCAATATAGGCACCGAGTTCAAACCGGGTGTTCTTACTTATCTCTTTAGTTATTTTTTTATCAAATATCCAATCGGCAGAGCCGAGCAATACGTTTTTAGATTTGATGTCGAAATCAATATCAGCTACTTCAATCGTTTTTTTGTCCTTATCATACACCGGCCGGCCTACAAGATATACCACACCATCATTGGTGCCGGAAAATTTAATTTTAATAATCAATTTTTCAAAACCACCGCCATATATTTTGCAGTCGTCAATGATAAATTTCTTTTTAATAAATCCTTTTTTAAAATCAAATTGTTTTCCCGCCAGGTTTTGATTCATGATGGTACTTAAGGAATCGTAATTAAGCACTGCATCCAGAAAAATATTAAACCCGGGCTGTCTGCTGAATGAACCGAGATTAGGGATGGCCGAGGTTTTTTCTACTGGCTTTTCAAAACTGATGGCCGGCTTTGCCGATAAACCAATAAAAATATATAATGAATCATTCAACGCAAACAGGTTGTTGATGCGGATTTTCTGCGGATTCATTTTTAGCCAGCCCAACCCATAAATATTATATACTTTGTTCAACTGGTTCCACACCTGCTGAAAACGGGGCTTCAGATCAACCGTTCCGTAATTTTTATCCAAATCTTTTTTAGCGGCATCCAGTTCAACGGTTAATCCTTTTAT
>JANORJ010000473.1:0-2137 GCA_031415255.1 Chitinophagaceae bacterium
TAATCGCCTTTTGAAAGAACATTATTAATGTCTGTTGGATATAAATGATCGCAGGCATGGATGATGTAGATAGTCGCCTGATTCAATTTGGCTATCTCGACGGCGTAGTCAATGGCTCTGTCTGCATTAAGTGAGAAATCGGTTGGAACAAGAATTTTATTCATCTGGTTATATTTGATTGTCGCAATTTGCTGCTATTACTAATTATTATATATGATAAAGGTCATTGAGCCTTCTGACTTTTATTCAAAGCCCTTGTGCAGCGATTATCACAAATCAACACATCTAAAAACAGGCCAGCTTTAGCTATACCGCTCTATGTTCTCCATATTTTTAAAAAAATGGCGGTAGAAAAATCGCATAAAAGCCGACAAACTATATATGCTTGTTTATGCCGTATATTTATTGAAACAATCAATTTTTTCAATGAAACTGTTACCCCTCATCATTGTTGCTGCAAGTCTTAATTTTTGCTCCACACCAAAACATCAATCATCAGGACAGACCAGTATAGAAAAAGGAGAAATCAAAACCGGTGCAGACCAAACCGAAAAATATCTTCCGTACCTGAAAGGGAAAAGGGTGGCAATAATGGCCAACCTTACTACCATTATCGGCAAAACACATTTAGTTGACAGTTTAAAAAAGCTCGGTATAAATATTGTGAAAGTATTCGGCCCCGAGCATGGCTTTCGTGGCAATGCCAGTGCTGGAGTGGAAGTACATGACGAAAAAGATCTTGCTACTGGCATCCCTATCATTTCTTTATACGGCGCAAAAAATAAACCAAGCAAAGAAGATTTAGCTAATGTTGATATATTGATTTACGACTTACAGGATGTTGGTTGTCGCTTTTATACAAACATCAATGCACTGTCGAGGCTTATGGAAGCCTGCTACGAAAATGGCAAGGAAATTCTTATTCTCGACAGGCCCAATCCCAATGGCTATTTGATTGACGGCCCCATACTTGACATGAAATATAAATCAGGCATCGGTATGTTTCCAATACCTATGTCGCATGGATTAACAGTGGGTGAATTTGCACAAATGGCCAATGGCGAAGACTGGCTCAAGGATAAAGTAAAATGTGTGCTCAAAATAATTCCGGTGGCCAATTACAATCATGAAATGCCATACACACTTCCGGTAAAGCCATCGCCAAATTTAAATACGCAGCAATCAATTATGCTATATCCTTCCACCTGTATGTTTGAAGGCGTTTATTTGAATCATGGTCGTGGCACCTATTTTCCTTTTACTGTTTTTGGTAGTCCGGCGTTGAAGGGCAAATTTGAATTCTCCTTCACTCCCACCGGCATTAAAGGCATGTCTGAAACGCCATTATTCATGAACCAAGTATGCTATGGACTCGACTTGCGGAATTATGATGTTAACCTGCTCAGAAAAAGTAAACAAATCAACCTGCAATGGATAATGGAACTATATAAAGCATCACCAAATAAAGAACAATTCTTTGATTCCAAACTCAGTAAGGAAATGGGGCTTATTGAATACCGGGTTGGCTCAGGTTTATTCCGGCAGCAGATCATTGATGGCAAATCAGAAAAAGAAATAAGGGCAAGTTGGGAACCGGGTTTAAGTGAATATAAAGTGATGCGGAAAAAATATTTGCTTTATCAGTAATCTCAAAAGTCAATCATTATTTTGATGGAAGCTTACGGGGATTGTTCAGATAATCACTAACAACTTCTTCCATATCCACTTTCATAATGTTGGCGAGGGTTAATAACCACATCAGCACATCGCCAAATCCTTCTTTGGCATTTTCAACATCCCCGTTGGCAATAGCAGACGATAATTCACCCACTTCCTCATGAAACCATAACGCTGTGTGATAAATACCACGGTTGTTATCTGTTTCAAAATAACGGTCTTTTACAATTTTTTGCAGTGCCGAAATTTCCATTGTTATACTATTTTCAGTTTGAAATTATTGTTCGTTTTTTATTTCTTTCGGCACCGCCCTGCTTCCACTGTACAATTCATACTCCAACAGGCGGCAATCAATAGTGCTGGTATAAAATTCTATTCGACGCTTTGCTTTTAAACCAATTTTTTTTGCCAGTTCCAGGTTGCCCGTAAATACATATCCAAAATAGCCGCCACATTTTTG
>JANORJ010000474.1:0-2383 GCA_031415255.1 Chitinophagaceae bacterium
TGATGTAAAAAATAAAAACAACGGTTATTACCGGTATTTGACAGAAGTAAAGAACATTGGTGACAGTTTAAATGATGAACAAAAACATATTGCGGAATTCTGGGATGACAATCCTTTCAAGATGAATGTAACAGGTCATGTGATGTTTGCCACCAAAAAGTTTTCACCACCGGGCCATTGGATGAATATTGTGGGCATTGGTGCACAAAAAGCCGGAGCAGATTTTTCAACCACTGTTGCTGCGTATGCACAAACATCCATTGCACTGTATGATGCCTTCATCAGTTGCTGGGAAGAAAAATTCAGAACCAATTATGTACGGCCCGAAACAGTCATTAACAAATATATCACAGCTAACTGGCAACCGTATATTCAAACACCACCGTTTCCGTCACATACCAGCGGTCATGCTACCATTTCGGCAGCGGCGGCTGAAACAATGACGCATTGGTTTGGTGATAATTTATCTTTTACCGATACTTCATCTTTAGAATTCGGTATTAAAAGCCGGGAAATAAAATCTTTCCGCCTTGCAGCAAAAGAAGCAGCTATGTCAAGATTATACGGCGGCATACATTACCGGTTTGATAACGAACACGGCACCGAAGCTGGTACAAGACTCGGTGATTTTATTGTACAACGATTAAAACTTAAAAAATAAAAACTGCAATGAAAAAAATACTACAGATAATAAATATCGTTTTGATAATGCTACTGCTGATAAAACCAGCTACTGCACAAACAGATATTGACGCCATCATGATGGAAAAAAATGCTTTCTGCATCGGCCCGATGGCCGGGTACAGCAGCTGGAAAAATTACTGGGAAGGAACATTGAAAAGAGAGAATCTGAACCTGGGAAAAGTTTCCACCAGCATGTACAGTATCATGGGCAACTACGGTATCACCAACAAGCTGAATGTAATGTTCGGGCTACCTTATGTAAAAACAAAAACATCTGCAGGGCAATTAAAAGGCATGAAAGGGATACAGGACCTTTCTTTCTGGATAAAATATAAAGCTTACAGTAAAAAAATTGGTCAGGGCAGGTTATCATTATTTGCTATCGGGGGTTATTCGTTCCCTGTATCAGATTACACGGCTGATTTTTTACCTATGTCCATCGGATTAGAAAGTAAAAATTTATCATGGAGAGGAATGGTGGATTACCAAAGAGGGGTTTGGTTTGGAACAGCGTCAGCAACTTATGTAAGAAGGAGCAATATTGAAATAGACCGCACAGCGTATTACACCACAGAAACACATTATACCAACGAAGTAAAAATGCCCGATGCTGCTTCTTATAATGTAAGGGCCGGTTACCGTGATAAAGGGGCTTATGCAGAATTAGTGCTTGACGGCTGGAAAACATTGGGTGGTTTTGACATTACCCGCAACAATATGCCATTCGCCAGCAATGAAATGAATGCCACAAGGATTGGTTTCAATTTTAAATATCCCATGCCGTTTCTTCCCCAACTGGCAGTAACCGGAAATGTAATGACTACTGTTGCAGGAAGAAATGTGGGGCAAGCAACCGGATTCAATGCGGGAATATTTTATGTACTCGATTTATCCAAAAAACAAAAAGCTGATAAATAAAAATCAGAGGAGATTGCTTCGGCTTCGCCTCGCAAAATAACTGCCATGAAAAAAATAAACGTACTATATATTGTAATTGCTTCGCTGTTGTTTAGTTCCTGCTCAAAAGATATTACAGACCGCAGTACTGAGTTTCCCTCACTACAACCTGCATCAACGGATATTAATGCAGGCACCTGGAGACCAATTCTTTTAACCGGACCAACAGAATTTCCTGTAGTACCCCCCATTGCCACTACCGTTCCGGATTATATTGCACAGGTAAATGAAATAAAAAGTTTTCAGGCCACTATTACTGCTGCTGAAAAAAAAGCCGTGAAATACTGGAGTGCCGGTGCCGTTCTCCGCTGGAATGAAATTATGCGGGAACTGGTAGCGTTGCATAATTTACCTCCCTATCAAAATCCCGATGGAACATATCCTGTTCCAAATGCTAACAATCCATTAGCCTATCCCACTTTTCCATTTGCCAATCCTCCTTATGCAGCAAGGGCTTATGCTTATGTAGCAGCAGCGCAGTATGATGCGTTGGTGGCGGCATGGCATTATAAAAAGTTGTATAACCGTGCCGCACCCCATACGGTAGATGCAACAGTAACTTCACTTATTCCAAAATCAGATTTACCTTCTTATCCGTCAGAAGATGCCGTGGTAATTGGTGTAACAACTGAGTTATTAAAATTATTATTCCCCGGAGACCAAGAGTTTATACAAGGGAAAGCCGAAGAGCATAAAAGAGCAAGAATAATTTCCGGGGCTAATGTTCGTAGCGACCTGGAAG
>JANORJ010000475.1:0-4130 GCA_031415255.1 Chitinophagaceae bacterium
AATAGTAGGTGACGCCTTTGAAATAGTTCCAAAAATGACCGAAGCGATTAAAAAACTGAAAGGGGTGGCATAGAAGTTTCAGCTTAATATATATAGGAACCACAAACCACTTGCGTTTGTGGGTTTTTTTTGCAAACTTGCAGAAAGACCAACCTATATTTCTATGAAAAAAAACCTACTCCTGCTGTTACTTGTTTGCATATACAGCTACGCCAATGCTCAGAAAAAAAATAAAGATAAAGGCAAGAGCAAACAGGAAGCTTCTGTAAATTTTACCCCGCAAGAAATAACTCCTGTCGCCGATACTACTAAAAAATTTACCGGTGTTATCAAATATTTTATGACATCCGACGATCCGGGTGATAAAGATTCTGTCTTTATCGTTTTTGGAGAAACACAGATCAGGGTTATCATGTTTATCCCCGGCTATCGGGCAGACCAGGTGTTTGAAAGAAGTATGATTGCCAATTTAAAAGACAGTACTTTTTTAGAATTAGATACAAAAAACAAAACATACAAAACTGAAAAACTTTCCGTAAGAAATGAGGGCACTGAGTTTACGCTGACCCCTGATAAAAAAACCGGAAATATTCTAAAATATACCTGCCCCGAATACAAAGGTGAAATGAAAACAACTGACGGTGAGGTGGCTGAAGCTGCCTGCCTTGTAAGCAAGCAGCATTCCTTTATTGCAGCAATGGATTATAATTTTTTAGGTATCCAGCCGATTGTAATGGATTATAAAATAGTGTTAGGATTCAAAACAAAATCAGCTGACAACGAGAACACCTTCATTATGGCTTATAAAATAGAGCCGGGTAATACCGACACTTATTTTGATTTGAGCGGCTTCAAAGCGTTATAACTAACGAAACGGGTACTTATATCCCCGGTTTAGAGACAATTTTTTACCTGAAAAACTGTAATTTCGCCTTCATATTTTATGAAGAAGATAGAACTGGAAATAGTAGCCTTATCACACAGCATTACGCAAACACATTCGTATGCAGTAGTGCTGGGAGAGATAAACGGTTTAAGACGCCTACCTATCGTTATCGGTGGGTTTGAGGCGCAGGCTATTGCTGTAGCATTAGAAAAAATGCAACCGAGCCGCCCCCTCACCCATGATCTCATGAAAAATTTCATGACTGCGTTTGCTATTGAACTGCATGAAATTATTATTTGTGATTTACAAGAAGGTATCTTCTACTCTAAATTAGTTTGCTCTACAGAAAACGACACCGTAGAAATTGACTCAAGAACCTCTGATGCAATTGCCTTGGCCGTTCGTTTTGGCTGTCCTATTTATACGTATGAAAACATACTGGAGAGTGCCGGTATTCTAATGGAAGACACCGATACAAAAGGAAAAAAGAAGAAAGTAAAACAGGAAGTATTAGTAGAACAAGATAGCTCTACAGGAAATGAAGATTTGAAAACAATGACTTTAGATGATTTAACTAATCTTTTAAACGATGTGTTGGAAGGTGAAGATTATATTCGAGCCATAGCCATTCGAGATGAGATAAACAGTCGGCGTAAGAACAAATAAAAAATATTTTCAGCACTTTTTCATTTTTGAATTTTCGCAGTGTCCTTTAGCCTATGATAGTTTTTCCTAATTGCAAGATTAACCTTGGCCTCAATATTCTTCATAAAAGAAGCGATGGCTATCACGATCTGGAAACAATTTTTTATCCTATTACGCTTTGCGATTCATTAGAAATAATTGATAACACCCACGGGGTTAAAAGCCCCGCCTTCCCTTTTAGCAGTAGCGGCCTGTCTGTTACAGGCAATCCTTCCTCAAATATTTGTGTAAAGGCGTATAAGCTGCTAAAGAAAGACTTTCCTTCGTTGGTCAGTGTACAAATCCATTTGCACAAAGTAATTCCCGCCGGTGCAGGACTTGGTGGTGGCAGTGCTGATGCAGCTTTTACTTTGAAAGCGATAAATGAAGTAATGAGTCTTGGCATCAGTACAAAACAACTGATTAATTATGCCGCAGAGTTGGGAAGCGATTGCGCCTTTTTTATTATTAATAAACCCTGTTTTGCAAAAGGCCGTGGTGAAATTTTGGAAGAAATTCAATTGGATCTGTCTGCTTATAAAATTATTATTGTTAACCCAGGCATACATGTTGATACTGGCCGGGCTTTTTTAGATATGAAACCTTCTTTGCCTGAAAAACCATTAAAGGAAATTATCGCCGGCCCAATAGAAAGTTGGAAAGAACTATTGAAAAATGATTTTGAAAAAATTATTTTTCAACAACACACTCCCATATCGGATATAAAAGAGATTCTTTACAATAAAGGAGCAATTTATGCTTCAATGAGTGGTAGCGGAAGCACTGTGTTTGGTATTTTTCCAAAAGAGCAAAAATTGGAACTCTCTTTCCCTGAAAATTATTTTGTAAGAGAATTAGCCGGCTGATTTCAGTAAATCTTCTAAATCTAACGATGCCGTTATCATTTGTAAGCTACCATCTGGTTGAAGCGGCCATTCTTCCTTCGGTTTATCCCGATACAATTCTACTCCGTTTTTATCAGGGTCATCTAAGTAAATAGCTTCCGATACTCCATGATCGGAAGCACCGGTCAATGGATATTTTGCTTCAATCAGTCTTTTCAAAACTATCGCTAAGTCTTTACGGGTTGGATATAAAATAGCCGTGTGATATAATCCTGCTGCCCTAACTGGTGCAGGGCCTGCATTTTTGCTATGCCAGGTATTCAATCCAATATGATGATGATAACCACCGGCTGAAATAAATGCAGCACTGTCGCCAAATTTTTGCTGCACTTCAAAGCCTAATAAGTCACGGTAAAACTTTAAAGATTGTTCAAGGTCAGTTACTTTTAAATGTACATGACCGATACGGGTGCCTGCGGGAACTGTGTAAGACATAAATTTATTATTAAAGGCACAAGGTACAAGAAAGAATAAGGCACAAGGGGTTGTTCAAAACTTAAAAGCACTCATTCTTAAATAGACTTCTTGTGCCTTGTGGCTTGCACCTTGTGCCTTTTTTCATTATCTTGCAGCAAATCTCGACAAATCAAACAGCAATCATCCATATCATTCCTTCGGCAGAATCTTGATCTGCTCAATCATCGATGATTCTTTCCTGGTAACCGGCTACAACTCAGCCGGAGCTTCTCTGTTAAATTTTACTTTGTCTTTTATTCTTATTTACTTTTTATGAACGCAACTATTGATATGTCAGCAACTGCACAATATTATTTTGAACTGGAAGAACAATACGGTGCCCATAACTATCACCCTATACCCGTTGTACTTAACCGTGGTAAAGGTGTTCATGTTTGGGATGTAGATGGCAAACAGTACTACGATTTTTTGAGTGGTTATTCTGCTGTGAACCAGGGACACTGTCACCCAACAATTGTGCAGGCATTAATTGAACAAGCGCAACAACTTACCTTAACCAGCCGTGCTTTTCACAGCAATCTCTTGGGTGAATATGCAAAATTCATCACCGATTATTTTGGGTATGAAAAAGTGCTGCCGATGAATACAGGTGTGGAAGCAGTAGAAACCGGTATTAAACTATGCCGCAAATGGGGTTATGAAGTAAAAGGCATTAACGAAGGTGAAGCCGTAATAATAGTTTGTGATGGCAATTTTCATGGCCGCACTTCTACTGTTATTTCTTTTAGCAGTGACCCATCTGCCAGAAAAAATTTCGGACCATACACTCCGGGGTTTATTAACATTCCGTATAACGATACAGCAGCATTAGCCAAAGCATTAAACAATAAAAATGTTGCTGGCTTTTTGGTGGAGCCCATACAGGGTGAAGCTGGTGTATTAGTTCCTGATGATGGTTACCTCGCCAGCGCAAAACAACTATGTGAAGCTGCCAATGTTTTATTTATTGCCGACGAAATACAAACCGGCCTTGCCCGTACAGGTAAACTATTAGCTTGTGATCATGAAAATGTGCGACCAGATATTTTATTACTCGGAAAAGCTTTGAGCGGCGGTATCCTTCCTGTAAGTGCTGTGCTATGTGATGATGAAATAATGATGACCATTAAACCGGGAGAACATGGTTCCACTTATGGTGGCAATCCATTAGCCTGCAAAGTTGCCATCGCCGCTCTGCA
>JANORJ010000476.1:0-6727 GCA_031415255.1 Chitinophagaceae bacterium
TGAAAATTTGGCGAAAATGATAAAGAAAGAATTAGTTAAAAAAGGATATTCCAATATTACTATCATTCAGTCATTTGCCACAGGCAATTACGAAATAATAGAGTATTACGCTGACAATACCAATAATAGATTCATAATTACAATCCACCCGAGGGCAAATGCCAATCAGTTAGAGTGACAAAGTATTGTCGTAATAATAGCCGTAATACATATAATTAACAACTGCTTTTCTAATGTAAAGGAGTCTAAAAAGTGGAGTCTTTTTGCCATCTCAAACCCACTTCATAATAACTAACAAGGAGCTACCCGCCCCTTGTACCTTAATAGTAAGTGGTATCCCTTTGCAGTGGGACGTTTTTATTTATTCATGCTCAAAGTATAGACTTCTAGTACATTCTTACATCTCTTATTTCTCTTTGCATCTGCCTTGGCATACCCGGCATACCATTATTACCACCATTACCACCACCCATACGTTGCAGGTTAAACATAAAGCTCAACATAAAATATCTTTTTAATACAATGCTTCGGGTATCCTGAAAATAGTTGTCGCTAGTAGTCCGGGCAATGCTCTGATTCTGGTTTAGTATATCGTTTACTGATAATTTAATTTCCCCGTTCTTCTTTTTAAATAATTGCTTGCTAAAGCTGGCATTCCAAAGAGGTATGCTCTGATTGTATCCTTCGCCCAAGCCGGTATTTATTAAGTAATTAAAATTGGTGGACAAAATAAAATTCTTTGGGAAAGTGTAGGTTACATCACCCGAATAAGTTTGAGTGAAGTAATCTATATCTGCCTGTTGTGGATTTGAATAAGAAGTAGTGTTATAACTAATATTGGCTTTTACCCCAAAATCAATTTTTTCTTTGTTGATGTTAACACCAACGCCTTGTGTAACAGAGAAAGTTTTAGACGTGAATTTTACTTGTTTCAGCAAGCTTACATCCCGGCTAATGCCCATGCTATTGGTAAGATTTACACTAGAGCCTTTTAGTTTTGGGTTTTTAAAAGGCAATCCCAATGTTACAAAAGACCTTGCATTATAAGCACCATTTACGTTGGCATAGCGAGTTATCTGTATAGGGCCTTGTACCGAAATATCATTTACAATTTTATTCTGCGTGGTACTGAAGCTAAGATTCGCTGCCACAAATTTAAAAGTGAGAATATTAAACGTATTGAACCCCACATTAAAGCTGTGGTTAAACTCCTGATTAAGGTTAGGGTTACCAATTTTTTGATTCAACGTATCTGTTACATCCGGCACATTTTGTAGCTGTGAAATGGTGGGCTGGTTAGTTCTTCCATTATAACTGATACGAAGGTTCTTACTACGGCTTGGTGTAAAGTTGAAACTGGCAGTAGGAAAAAGATTGGTGTAAGTGTTTTTGTTTACAGAATCTTTTCCGGTAAAAGCCTGGTAACTCTGGCTTTCTAAAGTTGCTCTTTGTACGCCTACTCCAAACTGGTAATTATATTTTTTCTCTTGCACCCGAAAGTTGGCACCGAAGCGATGAGCTAAAAAAGTATTTTTAAAATCATTGGTAAGTCGCAGGTTGGGTACATCATACTTGCCCGACCCTGTATTATAATTATCAACTTCTTTATCAGAGGTACTGAGGTTGTTGGTATAAGCATAGTTCAATTCTAATAATTTATTCATACCGAAAGGTTCGGTGTAAGAAGTGCTGATAACAGTATTATTAGTTGTTGTCTTCTGACGGCTCACCTGATTTTGTATGAGAGACCGGTAAATCGTTCCGCTTGGTAAATAAAATTCATTATCAGAATACGTTAATCCATTGCTTTCGCTTTTACCAAGTGTGTTGTTCAAGCCAAATGTTACTGTTCGCCCGATTTTACCAAACTTGTGACGGAATAAAATATTGTTGCCAAAATTATAACCATCTCTTTCGTTGGTATTATTATTTCTACCAGTAACAGCCAGGTATTCTTCTGATGGAGTTTTTGATCTGCTAAAAGTAGTATCGTTACTAAAATTATTTGAATTTTGAAATGTAAGTGATGGAGTATATAATATAGAGTTCATGGAATCAATCTGGTATTCAAACCTTAGATTGAACCGGTGATTTTGATTTTTATTATTAGAACCCGACTCTTTATTTAATGTAACAATAGAATCGCCATAGGTTGTTTGTCTCAGCACCGATTGCTCTTGCCTTGTATTTGAGTTCGAAATAAAATAACTTCCGGTTATTTTTATCTTACTGCCCCATTGGTCAGTATAGTTTAATCCGGCAGACAGCGATTTAATAAGGCCTGTAGTACCACCGCCACCGCTAATGTTTCCACCGCCACCACCGCGGCCGCCGGTCACCTGCATACCACCGCCACCAAAATTACTGGCACCGCCGCCGCCAAATCCACTAAACCCACCCATCGAACTGATGATGTCGGAAAATGAAAATCCTTGTTTATTAATATTATTGGCATTAAAAAGGAGGGAGATTCGTTGGTTGCCTTTAAATTTATTGACACTCAGGTTGCCTTCATATCTTCCATCATTACCAACACCGGCCAATGCTCTTCCAAAAACTCCTTTGTTGCGGTCTTTCTTCAATTTAATATTTATTGTTTTGCTCCGGCTGCCATCATCTATCTTAGTAAATTTTGCCTGGTCACTCATATCATCAAAAACCTGCACACTTTCAATCATATCAGCAGTAAGGTTTTTAGTAGCCAGCTTTGGATCGTTTCCAAAAAACTCTTTTCCGTCCACCAATACTTTCTGTACCGTTTCGCCCTGTGCTTTTATATTTCCTTCGTTATCTACATCTACACCCGGTAATTTTTTCAGCAAATCTTCAGCTGATGCATTCGGTAAAGTTTTAAAACCACTGGCGTTAAATTGTATCGTATCATTTTTTACTACTATCGGCGATTCGCTGATAATTACCACACCTTCCAATGTTTTATAATCTTTCTCTATGGCGAGGCTGCCAAAGTCAACTGCTTTTGCAGTGGCGGTAATGGATACGGCTTTTTTAAATTCTACAAAACCCTTGCTGGAAATAACTACCCGGTAGTCACCTTCGCCCAGACCTTTTACTTCAAACACACCTTGCTTATTAGATAAGGTAAAAGTGGCGAGGGAGGAATCTTTGGCGTTTAAAACAGAAACGGTGGCATCGGCAATAGGTTGTTTTGCCGATGTGTCAATCAGCTTTCCTTTAATGCTACCGTCAAATTTTTGTGCTTGTGCCGTGATAATAAGGGCAAAAAGGAGGAGGGATAAGGTAAAAATCTTCTTCATAATCAGTATAATAAGTGTACGAAAATAGACGTAAGAGTGCTAAACAACCTTCGGAAAGCGGTTATTTTTTGAAGATTTGTGGCTGAACCGGCCAAATTAGACGATGAATAGGCTTAACTGAATAGGTATTCCACATCCTCCCTCGTCAATGCTTTTACAAACGAGGCATCATCTGAAATGATGTCTTTGGCTAATGCCTTTTTCTTTTCCTGTAGTAAAAGGATTTTATCTTCAATGGTATCCTTACAAATCATGCGGTAAGCAAAAATATTTTTGGTTTGACCAATGCGGTGCGTACGGTCAATGGCTTGTTGCTCCACAGCGGGGTTCCACCAGGGGTCAACGATATATACATAATCCGCCGCAGTAAGGTTTAAGCCCACACCACCAGCTTTTAAAGAAATCAGGAATACCCTTACCTCGTCATTATTTTGAAAACTCTCAATAGCTTTTTGCCTGTCGGGTGCAGAAGTGCTTCCATCAAAATATTCGTACTTCACACCTAGTTCATCCAGCTTGGCTTTTATCAATGCAAGCATTCCAAGAAACTGAGAAAATATCAACGCCTTATGTTCGCCAATGTTTTCTGTAATCTCTCTTGCCAGCTCATCCAGCTTGATAGAATGGTTTTCAAATTTTTCCTGTTCATTCAGTATCGCCGGTGAGTCACATATCTGCCGCAGCTTCATCAAGCCCTGCAAAATGGTAAGTTGCGATTTTTGTATGCCTTGTGTTTCAATAGTACCGAGTATCTGGTTACGAAAATCATTGCGATAAGCATCATAAATATTACGTTGCTCGTCTTCCATTTCGCAAAACAAAATCATTTCCTGCTTTTCCGGAAGGTCTTTCGCCACTTGTTCCTTTGTTCGTCGCAATATAAATGGATAGAGAATTTTTTTGAGATGTTCTTTTCTGTCTTTTTCACCAAACTTATCAATAGGAATAGCGAACTCTTGCCGAAAAAATTCCATAGTGCCCAACATACCGGGATTTAAAAAATTCATCTGAGCAAAAATATCAAAGGTGTTATTCTGCAATGGTGTACCACTCATGCACAGCCTGTTCTTTGCATTTAATAAACAAGCAGCCTTGGTTACTTTGCTCGATGGGTTTTTGATAGCTTGGCTTTCATCCAGCAGCACATAATCAAAATCAATCGTCATCAGTAGTTTAATATCGCTGCGCAACGTACCGTAGGTAGTAATGGTAATATCATGGTCAGTTAGTTCTTCTCTTCCTCTCGTTCGGGTGCCACCATGATGAATTTTGTAGGTTATTTCCGGGGTAAATTTCTTTATCTCATTCTCCCAGTTATATATCAACGTGGTAGGGCAAACAACTAGTGCTTTCAGCTTGCCATTAACTTTTTTATAATATTCCATGAAAGAAAGGGCTTGCACCGTTTTACCAAGACCCATATCATCGGCGAGAATACCACCCCACTTAATGTCCGTTAGATAATTCAGCCATTGATAACCCGCCACCTGATAAGGCCGCAAAATTGTTTTCAAATAATCTGATGCTTCTATTTCTTTTATTTGATTAAACTGTCGCAGGTTTTCATACTTCTCTTCTAACTGAACAATCAGCTCTTCTTCATCTCTTGTTTCGTATAATTCATCTACCACACTTAAATGATAACGGGACAATTTTAGTGTATCCGTTTTTCCTTCGCCTACACGAAACAGTAACGAATATTTTTTCAACCACTCTTCTGGTAGTATACCAAGTGTGCCGTCATTCAGTTGCACAAACTGTTGCTTATTGGCCAATGCCCTTTTTACCTCGGCCACTGTTACCTGCTGGTCGCCAAATACAATATCCACTTTTGCATCAAACCAATCGGTATTGCTGCTGATAAATATTTTTGTTTGCGGCTTGGCCGTATTGAAACGGAAATTTTTTAAAGCTTCAAATCCAAACACCGGCGTTTTCATTTCCTTCATCGCATCTACAAACAAAAAGAACCAGTTGTTCTTCAACACATCTGTTCCCTTTAATGCCAACGTACCAGAGTCTTCATTGAAAGCAAAACTTGAATGCAGGTTTTGTAATTTTTGTATAAACTCATTTTCCTTTTCCCGGTTGCGATGCACCACCAGCACCTTGTCACCTTGCGGCACTATCATTTCATCCCGGTCTCTTGTTCTTGTTTCATAGCCTTTGTAAGAAAACGAAGGTTGAAAGACAAGGAAGTCGCCTTTTTCCATCAGAAATAATTTTACATCGGGATTGCCATCTTTTATTTCCTGTACTAATGCTTTATCAAAATCAATCTTATGCTCTTTTGCCAGCGGCATAATAAATCCATTCAGCGTTTTTTCCCAATCCTCGCCGGGCACCGTCATCTTGCCGGATGGTAAAAATTTTTCTACCAGGTGTATTACATCATTGTCTTTCCAGAGGTACGCCTGGTTGTTGTATAAAAAGAATAAGGGACTTGCTGCTTCATTATCTCCCAAGTCAAATTCCAACGGACCAGCCTTTACCCGGCATTGAATGGTATAATCAACCTCAGCAGCTACCCCATTTTTCTTTATTATAAAATGTGGCTTTGCATCTTCTGCCTGCAACTGTAGCTGCTGCAGATTATTTGTTTTAAATACTTTTGTGTCTGGCAATAAAAATATAAATGGATTGCCGGTTGATTCAGTAAAAATTTTTTTTAGTTTCGGCAGCAGGTATTCTGCCATCAGTTCTTTTGTTTCATCTGGCAAATCATCTTCTTCTGCATGTATAATATTTTCCCAGATACCGGAGAAAGGAGAATTGCGGCTGATGTATTTATTAATTTCCGATTCCTGAAGTTTGCGCAACAATGTAAGTAAGTCCTGATCGCCTTCGGGCAAGTTGTCGGTGTTTACATACCGGCTGATGTCTAATTTTTCTACCGTGCCGGTAAAAGCTTCGTTGCTCTCATTGGGTTCGCCAATTACCACATCTACTGTAAACTGCGGATAGTTTTTTTTATTAAAATTAAATACTACTCCCAACCGGTGTGATGGTGATGGAATAGTTTCCTCCATCACTTCCGGCGCATCAGCTGTTTCTTTTTCTTTTTGCGGAAGCAATACAGGCCGTGGTGCAATGGCCACCTGCGCCACCCGTTTAATGCTGACATCCAACACTCGTAAAAAAGGCTTTGAATCTTTATAGGCAAATTCAAATTTTCCTTTCAAATCATCTTTTAATGAATAACCATAAGCTTCCAGCAATTTATTTTTTTCTTTGTCCCAGTTGCGAATGCTGTCAAAATAATTGGTGCCTTTTGCATTGAACAGGTGCAAAAAAACAATCAGCTTGGGAAGGCACAATAAATGTTCCGCATCTTCATAGTCGCAACTGGTATCAAAATTCCGTTCTTCATTTTTCCGGATGATAACTTTATATTCTGTGCCCTCCAGTTTCAGCGAGGCTTTTACCATTTCATTTTCGGCAGACTCAATTTT
>JANORJ010000477.1:0-6270 GCA_031415255.1 Chitinophagaceae bacterium
ACGTTCGGTATAATCGGCGGTGGCAGTTGGGCAACGGCATTGGCAAAAATTCTTACTGATAAGAAGCATACCATCAATTGGTGGATAAGAAATGCAGATACAATAAAACATATTCAGGAAAAAGGAAATAACCCCGGTTATCTGAGTTCAGCCAAATTTGATACTTCATTGCTGTCAATGTCAACTGATGTAAAAGAAGTGGTGGCCAAATCGGATGTGCTGGTGGTGGCTATTCCTTCAGCGTATGCAGAAGAAAGTTTGGAAAAATTAACGCCGGAAGATTGGATAGGGAAGAAAGTTGTTTCAGCCATCAAAGGATTGTTACCGGAGAAAAATATTTTATTGAATTACTATTTGCAAAAGCAATTTAATCTTTCATTGGATGATTATTTTGCTGTGCTTGGCCCCTGTCATGCAGAAGAGGTGGCAGAAGAAAAATTGTCCTACCTCACTTTTTCCGGAACGGATATAACTACGGCTTCAGAAATTGCTTCTCATTTTACCAACGACTATATCAGCACTATAGTAAACCATGATATACTGGGTGTGCAGTATGCAGCGGTATTGAAAAATATTTATGCATTGGGTGCTGGCATAGCACATGGTCTCGGTTACGGCGATAATTTTTTAAGTGTTTACATCGCTAATGCAGCCGATGAAATGGCGGGCTTTCTTAAAAAATTTGGTGCCGAACATATTACTGTTGGCGATCATGATGGAGAAGATCCGATTACCCATCGTAAAACTCCGAACTATGCTGCTTCTGTTTATCTCGGAGATTTGTTGGTAACCTGTTATTCTTTGCACAGCCGTAACCGGGGTTTTGGTAAAATGATAGGGGAGGGAAAGTCAGTATCATCTATAAAAAGTGAAATGAACATGGTGGCCGAAGGCTATAATGCGTCAAAATGTATATATTATATAAATAAGTCGGTAGATGCAGCTATTCCAATAGCTGAAACGGTCTATAAAATACTATGGGAGGATGTTAAACCTTCAGAGGGCTTTAAACGGATTGAGCAGGTATTAGTCTGAGAGGTAAGTAAAATAGTGAGTGGTAGGAACAGGTTGAATTTTCAATCAGTAAGAACCACAAACTATAGACCCCAAACCCTAAACTTATTTTTATGCCACTCTCGTACCACGGATTTACCCCCGCCGCCATTTTGATAATGGTGCTTTGCCTGGCAGCAAAACAATTGTATGATTACTGGAAACATTATCATCAAAAACTTTAACTTCACAGCAATAAATTAGTTGCCCCATGATAAAGTTTTTTCAGGTGCTTTTTTTAATAGCCTCTGTAATCCTTATTGTTGTTAACGTACTTGAGTTTAAAAAATGGGAAAATGGTAAAAAAGAAGGAAGCACAAAACCTTATCCCATTAAATGGTTTAGCTTTATTCTTACTTCATTAGTGGCAGTAGGTTGCACATTGAATATTATCATTCAGTGGATAAGTAAAGCTTAAAAGAATAATTCCGCCGCAATTCCATCAGCCAGCAATTTCCCTTCTCTTGTCAGTATAAGTGCATTGTTCTCCAGCTTCATCAATCCTGAGTTAATAAATTTTTGACTTTTGCTCAATAGTTCTTTACTCGCAGCTTGTAACGCATTACTCGCAACCTGTAATTGTATTCCTTCCATAGTCCGCAAAGAAGTCATGATGTACTCGTTCAGTTTTTGCGTTTCGGTTAACTCTTCTTTTTCAAAAGGAATAGTTCCTTTATTAATTGATTCAATATAAATATTATTATTAGCAACATTCCATTGCCGGGATGTTCCATTGTATGAATGGGCGGATGGGCCAAGGCCAAGATATTTTTTTCCTTTCCAGTACGAAGAATTGTGGCGGCTTCGCCAACCAAGTTTTGCAAAATTAGAAATTTCATAATGTTCGTAGCCGGCTTCTTCCAACCATAGCATCAGCAATAGAAATTGTTCTGATTGTTTATCAGGATTTATGTCTTCACTCTTAAGCTGTTTTATCATTTTATCTAATGGAGTCTTTGGCTCTACTGTTAACGCATAGCAGGAAAGGTGAGGAATATTTAATAAAATAGCTGTGTCAACATTGTGTTTCCATTTCTCATTAGTTAATTGCGGAGTGCCATAAATTAAATCAATGGTGATATTATCAAATTGTTTTACTGCCGATTGCAAACTGTCAACAGCCTGCTGGGAAGTATGTGCCCGGTTCATCCATATTAAATCCTCTTCAAAAAAACTTTGAACGCCGATGCTCAGTCGATTGATGCCAGCTGTTTTCCAATCGGTCAGTTTGGTATCTGAAATATCGTCCGGATTAGTTTCCAATGTAATTTCAGCTCCGTCGGTTACTTTAAAAACTGATTTAACCTTTTCAATAATCGTTACTAATTCTTCAATAGTCAATAAAGAAGGTGTGCCACCACCAAAGTATATCGTTTCAACCGGTTCGTTTTCTAAGTAATCTTTTTGCAGCAGTATTTCTTTCAATAAAGCAGCTATAAAATCGTTCTTATAATGTAAAGAAGTGGCAAAATGAAAGTTGCAATAATGACAAGCTTGCTTACAAAAAGGAATATGAATATAAATACCAGCCAACTTGTTTGCGATTTAATGAATAATTTTACTAAAATGAATACAATTAAAGCCGGGAAGAAAATAAGACGAAAAGATTTTAGTTTACCATTCACTTATCTTCTTCCCGACTTACCGGCAAAACAATATCCTGCTTCCAGATGATAAAATTCAGACTGCAAATATCGGTGCTTCTTTTCTTGTTGCTGAGTATTTACACATCAGCACAGAATAAATACATTCTTCAAGTAAGGGGAGTGGATAAAGACTCTGCTGCCATTGTTTCAAAAACAGGATTACAAACTTCATTTGCATCTGCCGCAGCTTGCACAGAGTACATTAATAAACTTCCCGGTTATCTTCAATCAAAAGGATATGTTACTGCTTCCATAGACAGTCTTCATTACGATTCCGCCGCCGCCAGCATAGTATTGTTTATTGGCGAACTTTATCTGTGGGCACAATTGGATGCAAAAAAGGTGGAATCATCCATTCTAGATGCTATCGGCTGGCGGGAAAAAATGTTTGCTAATAAACCGATAGACTTTACACAGGTGCAGATATGGGAAGAAAGAATTTTAAGTTATTTGGAAAATACTGGCTATCCATTTGCCAGAGTTTATCTCGACAGTTTGCAATTAGAAAACGAGAAAGTGTCCGCTTTGTTGAATGTAAACAAAGGGCCGTTGTATAAAATTGACAGCATCCGTTTATACGGCAATGCCAAAATATCTAACAGTTACCTGCAACGATATCTTGAAATTCCGAACGGTAGTATTTACAACAAGGAAAAACTGCTGCGCATCAATAAAAAAATAAGAGAATTGACGTATGTAGAGGAAGAAAAACCAGCAGACCTTACCCGGCTTGGCACTGGCTCGGTATTAAATATGTACTTGAAGCAAAAGAAAAGCAGCCAGGTCAATATTCTCATTGGCTTTTTACCAAATAATAACCAGTTATCTTCTAAAAAATTATTGATAACTGGCGAAGGAAATCTTAATCTTAAAAATGCTTTAGGTGCAGCGGAGACAATCGGTTTGAACTTTCAGGCATTGCAGGTAGAGTCGCAACGGCTCAATCTTATTTATCAGCATCCCTATCTTTTAAAGTCACCATTGGGATTGGATTTTTTATTAGATATTTTCCGGAAGGATAGCTCTTTTGTCAACATTAATCTTCAGCTGGGAGCACAGTATATTTTAAACAGTAATCAGTCAGGCAAACTTTTTATACAAAAAGTTCAAACTATTGTAAACGAGGGTGGGATAAATGAGCCGCTAATAATACAAACCCGGCGATTGCCATCTGTGGCAGATGTAAATGCTGTAAGTCTGGGGCTGGAATATGATTTCAACAATACTGATTACCGTCTCAATCCTAAAAAAGGAAATGAATTTCACATTACCACTGCCATTGGTACTAAAAAACTGAAGAAAAATAATACGATAGTTGATTTAAAAGACCCCAGCGACCCAACGTTTGACTTTGAAAAATTATATGATACCGTAAAATTGAAAACCTATCAATTGAGGGTAAGAGCAACGGCAGCAAAGTATTTTCCATTGGGTAATCAAAGGAGTACTGTAAAAACTGCCATTAATGCAGGCCTGTTTCAAAGTGGCAATATCTTTCGGAACGAATTGTTTCAATTAGGTGGTTATAAATTGCTACGAGGTTTTGATGAAGAGAGCCAGTACCTTTCTCAATTTGCTATTGCAACGGTAGAGTATCGTTATCTGGTTGGGCAAAATTCCTTTTTCTATGTGCTGGCCGATGGCGGCTGGGGGCAGGATAATGGTCAGAAAAAACATTTAAACTATACTTACTTTGGTACGGGTCTTGGCCTTGCATTCGAAACCAAAGCAGGTATCTTCAACCTGGCTTGGGCTGTGGGAAAAAGAAACGATTCACAGTTCAACCTTCGCCAATCTAAAATACATTTTGGGTTTGTGAACTATTTTTGATTAAACTTTTCAATAATAATCAGATCAATGTACGAAACCACTCTATGAAAAAATTATCCTTTGTCTGTTTAATAATGTTTTTCTTTTCGCTTACTGTTTTTTGTTCATCAGGAGTTCTCATTTCTGACACTTCAACGTTGCCCAAAAAAGAATTTAAGCTTAATAAGAAGGAGTTTTTAGCAAAGTATGGAACTGATGACACCTCAACTGCACTAATCAGATATTGGTTTTTGTCAAGATCGCTTAACAACCTGCTGGTTTTTGGATCAGGTGCTGTGTTTGCAGCCAGCGGAACGGGGCTAACAATTTCATTGTTACAATCACCACCGGGCGAACTAAACACTGCGGCAGGAGGGCAGATTCTTTTAGGCATTGTCGCAGTGGCAAGCGGCCTTATTTTAGTTGCGTCCGGTTATTCTTTGATAAAATGGTCAAGAAAAAAATTATTACAAATGTTGAAAAGTTATCAATCAAACCAGCCATTGCCGGATAAGATTCAAAAAGAATTAAAACCATTCCTGAAAAAATAGTTCAGCTAAGTTTAGTATATTTTTGTACCCGTAATCATCATCAGTGAACCGTCTTCTTTACCTCGTATTATTTCAATTACTTTTTGCAGGAATTATTGCTGCCCAAAACCCTGCGGATACATTAGCCGTTCCTATTGGTGATTCAACATTGCAGAAGGACACTGTAATAATCAAAGATTCTTTACCAGCACCTTCGGCAATTGATTTGGTTTCCAAAAAACCTGTAAGTGATTCAGTTTGGGTAATGCCTGCTGGTATTTCTTTTTCTTCACCACTGTTTATGCAGGAAGTACTAAAGCACCATCCTTATTTTGAGTTTAAGTCAAACCCAAAAACTCTTCCTCAATCAGATGTTCGAAAAATATCTGGAAAGGAACTACTCTTTTACCTGCTGGTTTTTTTATTTATAGTATTTGCCATATTGAGAAGGATGTTTCCTAAATACTTCGATGATCTGTTCCGGCTTTTTTTTAGAACAACACTAAAGCAGCGGCAAATAAGAGAACAGCTTATGCAAACACCATTGCCTTCTTTATTGATGAATGGCTTTTTTGTTGTCAGTGGCGGATTGTATGTTACTTTTTTATTGCAACATTTTAAATTGAACCCTAACAATAATTTCTGGCTGTTGTTTCTTTATTGTTGTATTGGATTGTCAGCAGCTTATTTCGTCAAGTTTATCGGACTAAAGATTTCTGGCTGGCTTTTCAATATGACCGAGGCAGCCAATTCCTGTATTTTCATAGTTTTCATTGTCAATAAAATGATTGGCATCCTGTTATTGCCGTTTCTTCTATTACTAGCATTTTCATTAGGTGATGTTTATTCTGTTGGTCTTACTCTATCGTGGTGCTTAGTAACGGGACTGTTTATTTACCGCTTTATATTAACTTATGCTGCTGTCCGTAATCAAGTCAAGGTCAATCCTTTTCATTTCTTTTTATACCTCTGCGCCTTTGAGATAGCACCTCTTTTGCTGGTTTACAAGGGCTTATTGCTGTATTTCGGTATAACTGCTTAACTTTGTGACAACTTTAGCCGAACAGAACATGATAAAAAATGGGGTTACCAAGGCCGGTGATAAGGCCAAAGCGATACAGAAAATCCTGATTACACAGCCGAGACCTGAAAGCGAGAAGTCACCGTACTTTGAGCTTGAACGGAAGTATGAGGTGGTGCTTGATTTTCATCCGTTTATCCGTCTGGAAGGT
>JANORJ010000478.1:0-3017 GCA_031415255.1 Chitinophagaceae bacterium
CCTTATTATGCTTACGTATATCAATGTCTACACCCAGCACTTCGCCGTTGCCAATTAGTTCCAGCAATGATGCGTAATATATAAGTGAACCACCATGAGCAATACCTGTTTCAATTATCAGGTCAGGTTGTATTTTCCAGATCAGTTCCTGCATAGCAATCATATCCTGCGGATATTGAATAATCGGTCGACCCATCCATGAAAAGTTATATGAATACTGTGATTTGTTGGACTCCACATTAAAATGATGCGCTGCATCCAGCAACTCTTTGTTGTTACCATTCCCAGCAATGCGTTCTGTCGTCTCCTGCTGAAAATCAGCAACCGGATTACTGCTCATGTTGTATAATTTTATTTAGTTTATTTCTGTCACCCCAAAATTTCATTGGTTCATAATCAGGGTATGGATAGTAACCAAGATTCAATGAAATATTTTTGTTAGTTTTCTTCAAATAACTTTCTACAAAGTCTTTTACCGTAACAGGTTCGCCGCTGCAATTATTAATTATCCCATCCACTTTTTTTTGCGACGCAATTTTCACAATGTTTTCAGCTACCTTTTCCACCGGCAAAAAATCCCTTACCTGCTCACCACCACTCATGTTAAAAACCTCCTCTCCATTTGCCAACGCCTTATCTAACTGCGAAAGTAAGGAATTAGGGTTTTGTCCCTTTCCGTACATATAAAACAATCTTGCCCACTTAAAGGAAAATGTATGTTTCTTACTGCAATCCTCAAGCCCTTTTCGTAGTGCATCCTTTGCTTTTCCATAAGAATTGTCTGGCAACGTATCCATGTCCTCCCTCAAACTTCCCTGTTGCATACCATATTCAAAACAAGTGCCTGCCACCGTCAAATCAGATAGCCCGTTCCGGAGAAGGTTTGTTAAAAAAGAAAGATGCCGGGGCAGGTTAACTTCCTCATGAAAGGAAGATTTAAAATTGGGTAACCCTTCCCATGCTAGATGAATTAGAATGTCGGGCTTTTCAAAAAAAGTATAATAATCAACCGAATCATCAAAATGGGAAAGGTCAAATGGAATGTAGTTTACCATATTAAACCATCCGGCACCAGCGGCCTTTTGTTGATTGGAAGAGGTTGCGATCACCGTGCAATTATTTTGTAGCAATTCTTCTACTACATAATTACCGATAAAACCTGTTGCACCTGTAACCAATACCTTCATGATTGTAAGATTATAGTACCTGTAGTTTAGGTATGGGTATTACGAATTGCCCGCCCCACTCCCTGATGTAGGAAAGCTGTGCTGTAATCTCCTCTTTCAGATTCCAGGGCAGAATTATTACATAGTCAGGTTTATTTGCTTTCAAATATTCCTCATTCATTACTGGAATATGACTGGCAGGCAACCACTTGTTTTGTTTATTCGGATTGGCATCCACCACAAATTCTATCAAATCATTTTTAATACCGCAATAGTTCAACAAAGTATTTCCTTTTGCAGCAGCACCATAGGCAGCTACTTTTTTACCCGCCTTCTTTTGTTCAATTAAAAATGACGTCATCCCTAATTTAACCTGCAATGCTTTTTGCTGAAAGTTGTCATAATAAGAAAGAGTAGTCACTCCTTTTGCGGCTTCTTTATCTAACAAGGCTTTTACGTTGGGCGAAATTTGTTTGCTACTATCTTCTTTATGTTTTGCATAAATGCGAAGTGAACCGCCGTGTGTTGGTATTTCATCTACATCAAACAACTCAAGCTCCATCGCTTCAAAAATTTGTTTTACTGTATGAAAAGAGAGGTAAGAAAAATGCTCATGATAAATAGTATCAAACTGGTTATTGTCCACCAGCTGCATCAGGTGTGGAAATTCCATGGTAATAACACCGGTGTCGGCTAATATAATTTTCATACCGCTAACAAAGTCAACAATATCCGGCACATGTGCCAGCACATTATTTCCCAGCAGCAAATCTGCTTTTACTTCCCAGTGATTGGCAAGCCTGTCGGCCAGTTCCACGCCAAAAAATTCAATAATAGTTTTAATCCCTTTTCCAATGGCCACTTCGGCGGTGTTGGCGGTTGGCTCAATACCCATCACCGGGATATTCTTTTCTTTGAAATATTGCAACAGGTAACCGTCGTTGGATGCAATTTCTATAACCTGTGATTGTTCATTTAACCCGAACCGCTCAGTCATCAATTCGGTATATTTTTTTGCATGTTGAAGCCAGCTGGAAGAGTACGACGAAAAATAAACATAGTCACCATCGAATATAGCGTCAGATTTTTTATACTCATCTACCTGCACCAAAAAACATTGGTGACAGGTATAAACTTTTAGTGGATAAAATACTTCGGGTTCGTTTAATTGTTCTTTCGTTAAAAAAGAATTGGAAGCCGGAGAATTGATCAAGTCAATAAATGTGTGTTCAAGTTCGGTATTACAAAATCTGCATTGCATAAATTATATTCCTTTAAAATCTTCATTCAATAATGGGTGGCGGGCATCTCTATCAGACAAAACAGATATTGGCAATGGCCATTCAATTGCAATCTTCGGGTCATCATATCTTATACCAGCTTCGGCAACGGGCTTATAAAATTCAGAATGATGATACAGTAATTCGCAATCATCACTCAGGCATTGAAAACCATGAGCAAATCCTTCAGGTATGTATATCATTCTTTTATTTGCTGCTGACAATTCTACGCCAAACCATTGTAAAAAAGTAACAGATTCTTTACGAATATCAATGATAACATCAAAAACAGATCCGGCAATACATCGTACCATTTTAATTTCCCGGTATGGCTGCACCTGAAAGTGCATACCCCGCAAGGTTCCTTTTTTGTAACTAACGGAATGATTCATTTGCACCCATTCGGCAGTATGACCTATTTCGCTAAATTCATTTTTACAATAATAACGGGCAAACCAACCCCTCTCGTCAGCAAAAGGCTTTGGGTCTATGGTGTAACTACCTGCCAGCGGAGTTGGGGTAAATGTCATAAGGCAAAATAGTTATTGATTTGCTGAAATGAATAAGCTGT
>JANORJ010000479.1:0-1904 GCA_031415255.1 Chitinophagaceae bacterium
TTTAAAAATACGCTGTAATTAGAGCGGAAGGCTATATATTTGCACTCCCAATTCTGGTTATTACCAGAAAAAATTCGGGAAGTAGCGCAGGCCGGTAGCGCACCTGGTTTGGGACCAGGGGGTCGCAGGTTCGAATCCTGTCTTCCCGACAAGCACTAATTTAAAAAAGTGCAAATGACCGCAAATCATTGATTTGCGGTTTTTCTTTTCCCCAACTCATTCAACTAAGTACAAAGTAATTTATCGTTCTGCTGAGTTCAGAATTTGTCAATATATCAAACAATTCTCTCATGTTTTTAATAGAGTGTAATTAAGATTACACTTGTTCATATTATTCGACTTCACAGGCATTAAGTTTTATAAACCGGAATCTCATTGAAATCCTCCGCCTCTTTTTCTTCTAATAAAAAATCTTTCACTGCTATTAACATCGCTTTGTTTGAAGTAAAAAGTTCCCGGTTTAAATTAAGTGCGGTGGTAATATCTAAATCTTCAATCGGAACATTCTGGGCTTCTTTGTAAAAATTATTCAATGAGGAACTGTAATTGTCTTGTATCCCGAAAAATATGCTTTTAAGCTCTTCGAAGTTTACTTTTTTGTTCTGCTCCATCAGTTCATATAAATGCTGGTATAAATCGTCAGTTCCCTTTTTATGATGTGTAAAAAAATTGAACTGGATATCACTAGACGAACGGCGAAGGTTAGTGATATTGCTCGATACATCCTTCATGCTTTTTACCGAGTGCATACAGCTGCGCACTGATGAAATTAATTGGTTGAGTTGCGCATAACGTTCATCCTGCACTTTCTTTCGCAATGATAAATAAAATGCCTGCAACTCTCCCTGCAATTGTTTCAGAAATTCATATTTTTCTTCTTGGCTTTTTGAAAAGAATCTTCTTTTCTCGTTGATAGATTTGAAGTCAGGATGCTCACTGAACAGCTTTATATCAATATCAAACAGCGTCAGGTTGAACAGTATAGAGTTATGAATAAAATACTCCGTTTCTCTGCGGAATAAATCCAGTGCTGTTTCCGGCTCTTTAATATTGGCATGACCAATAAAAGCTGCAGCAGAGGCATCGGTATCTTTAAAAAATTTTTCGAGAAGCTTTGCGAATGGATTTAGGAAAGGAAGAAAAATAGAAATACTAACTAAATTAATCAGTGTTGAAAAGATAACTAAACCAATCAGAGGGTCTTTGATTTTAATAATATCTGTTATTAGAAACAAAATTGGTTTCAATAAAGCGAAAGCAAATACAGTGAGAAAAACATTGAAAAAGAAATTACCCAGTGCTACCCTTTTTTTTGCTGCAATACCTCCAATAGAACCTACCAATATTTTAATAGTAGTGCCTGTTTCGGAGCCCAGCACAATAGCAGCTGCCGGTGCAAATCCGATAGCCCCCGCATGTAGTGCACTCAGGGTAAGTGCCATGGTTACCGAACTTGATTGCACAAGGGATGTAATAATAAACCCAATGAAAAGAAAAACCACCAACGGCATCTCCGCATATTGCGAAAAGTCAAATGTCTTCACCTGCTCTTCCATAGCAGTTTTCATAAAGGCAAGTCCAATGAACAACAAGCCAAACCCAAAAAGAAAATACGAAATGTATTTAATTTTCTTTCGATTACTGAAGAGAATTAAAAGCATACCCCCTATGAATACTACCGGGTATGCGGCAACTTCTATTTCCACCTTAAAACCAAGGGTAGCTACCAACCAACTATCAAGTGTGGTACCCAAGTTGGCACCAAGAATAATTGCCATCGCATTTTTCATGGTAAAAACTCCTGCTCCCACAAAAGCAAGCACCATTAGTGATACCATCGAACTGCTTTGAAGTACTCCAGTTACTACCGCACCGCCTGCTACGGCGCTTACCCGGTTTTTAGT
>JANORJ010000480.1:0-2466 GCA_031415255.1 Chitinophagaceae bacterium
GGTTACCCCGGCGGTCGTAAAGAAGAAGTGGCTAGAAACCTGATTAACCGCAGACCTGAAGTGGTTATTGAAAGAGCTGTAAAAGGAATGTTGCCTAAAAATCGTTTGGGACGCAAGATGTACAAAAAACTATTTGTATATGTTGGCGACAAACATCAGCATACTGCACAGCAACCTAAAGAATTGAAATTCTAAAACCACATCTCTGCCGCGGCGGAGAGTAAAAAATAAAAAATGGAAAAGCAAAAAAACGGAATTGGTCGTCGTAAAGCCGCTGTGACAAGAGTGTTTGTCTCTAAAGGAGAAGGCAACATCACAGTAAACGATAAAGATTACAAAACTTATTTTCCACTGGTTTATTTACAAAACCAGGTAGAACGTCCGCTGAAAACAGTTGACGTTGCCACTAAATTTGATATTAAAATCAATGCTACTGGTGGTGGTGTAAAAGGACAAGCTGAAGCAGCTATGCTTGGTATTGCCAGAGTATTGCTGGAAATCAATCCTGAGTTTCGCCCCGCTTTAAAGGCAGCTGGTCTGTTGAAAAGAGATCCCCGGTCTGTTGAACGTAAGAAATTCGGTCATAAGAAAGCAAGAAGAAGCTTCCAGTTCTCTAAACGTTAATCGCCACAGAGAAAGCAAACAATTTTTAAAAACGATCATTTATATACAATGGAAAATAATACTTCACTACAACAGCAACTTCTGGAAGCAGGTGTTCATTTCGGTCACCTGAAGAAGAAATGGAATCCCAAGATGTTACCTTACATCTTTGCTGAAAAGAAAGGTATTCATATCATTGACCTCAACAAAACTGTTGAATGCCTGCAGGAAACTGCTGCTGCATTAAAGCAAATTGCCCGTAGCGGTAAAAAGATTTTGTTTGTAGGTACTAAAAAGCAGGCAAAAGACATTGTAAAAGAGTCTGCTATTAAAGTAAACATGCCGTTTGTAACAGAACGTTGGCTGGGTGGTATGCTAACCAACTTCAACACTGTTCGTAAAAGTGTAAAGAAAATGCAGAGCATTGAAAAAATGTTGGGTGATGGTTCTTTTGACAGCGTTACCAAAAAAGAACGTTTGACACTAAGCCGTGATAAAGAAAAAATGGAAAAAGTATTAGGTGGTATTGCTCAACTGGGCCGTGTACCTGCTGCTTTGTTCATTATAGATATTGGTCATGAGCATATTGCACTGGCTGAAGCAAAACGTTTAGGCATTCAAACATTTGGTGTAGTAGATACCAACTGCGACCCTAATAAAGTTGACTTCGCTATTCCCGGTAATGATGATGCTACCAAATCAATTGCTATACTCGTTAATTATATCATAGCAGAAATTGCCGAAGGTCTTGCAGAAAGACAAGCAGCTAAAGATGATGATGTGGATGATACTGTAAGTGATGAGGCAGATAAAAGAGCCGCAAGATTAGAAGCAGAAGCACAAGCTGAAGGTGGCCGTGGTGGTCGTGGCCGTGGTGCCGGCGGACCTGGTGGTGCTGCAGGTGGTGGACAACGTCGTCGTACTCCAGGTGGAGCTGGCGGTGGTAACAGAGGCCCGGGTGGTGCAAGAAGATAAGTACAGTTTGTAGTTTCGGGTTTGTAGTTTATTGTTATAGACCCGACTGCACTACTTCTTCTGTTCATTATCGGATATTGATGAAGAATAAAAGCCAACCAACCGCTTAAGAGAATTATTAATTCTTAATTTTTAATTATTAATTACAATGAGTACTATAACTATAAGTGCACAAGAGATAAACAAACTTCGCCAGGCTACTGGTGCAGGTATGATGGATTGCCGCAAGGCGTTAACAGAATCAAATGGTGACTTTGAAGCTGCCATTGACTGGTTGCGCAAGCAAGGCCAGAAAGTAGCCGCTAAAAGAAGCGACCGTGAAGCAAAAGAAGGTGTGGTAATAGCACAAACATCTGCCGACCATAAAACTGGTATCGTAGTATGTGTAAGTTGCGAAACTGATTTCGTTTCATTAAACACTGATTTCGTTGCCTTTGTTCAAAGTATTGCTGATGCAGCCCTAACTAATAATGTAAACTCTGCTGAAGAGTTGAACAATGTATCAATCGGTGCTGCTAAAGTAGCCGATCTGGTAAATGATAAATTAGCCGCTATCGGCGAAAAAATTGCCATTACTAAATTTGAAAGGGTAAATGCTCCTTATGTAGCTTCTTACATTCATGGTGCTTACCGCATAGGTGTGCTGGTAGGCCTTGATAAAGAAACTGCTGAAGTGGGTAAAGACATCGCTATGCAAATTGCTGCATTAAACCCGGTGGCAGTAGATGCTGCCAGTGTACCTGCCGAAGTAGTAACAAGGGAGAAAGCTATCATTATAGATGTAATGAAAGAAGACCCCAAAATGGCAGGTAAGCCGGAAGAAATGCTGGCAAAAATTGCTGAAGGTAAGATGAGTGCTTTCTTTAAAGAGCAAACATTAACCGCACA
>JANORJ010000481.1:0-1982 GCA_031415255.1 Chitinophagaceae bacterium
CTCACGGCAAGAAACAGTTGATTACACAGCCTTGGATGACGTTCTTATTGCTAAAGTGAAAGACTTGTTTAATAAATCATGGCAAAAAGGAAGACCTGTGCGTTTGCTGGGTGTCCGCTTCAGTCAGTTTATTCCTTTTACCATGCAAATGAGTTTGTTTGAAAATAATGTGGAGAAACTTAATCTGTATAAAGCTGTGGATGATATTAAAGACCGGTTTGGTGCTAAATTGGTGACAAAGGCTGTTACCTCGCAGACAAAGGATAGCATTAATGACCTTATTACCCGCCATAATAAAAAGAAATCTGCTGGCTAACCGGATGTGTCACAGAGCTTTATTAGCCTTAAACATAGCTACTAACCATAAACTCACCTTCCTTATCTTCGCTACCCAAAAAGTAAAGAAATATGTCCCAAGTTTGGAAAGATTACCAGGAAAAAAATAAAGACCGCTTTTTAAGTGAAATGCTCGACTTGCTCCGTATCCCTTCTGTAAGTGCAAAAACAGAACATAAAGACGATATGCTTACTTGTGCCGAAGCGGTAAAGAGAAGTTTGATAGCTGCCGGTTGCGACAAAGCTGAAGTAATGGCGACAGACGGTCACCCGGCGGTGTATGGCGAAAAAATTATTGACCTTTCCAAACCAACAGTGCTGGTGTATGGACATTATGATGTGCAGCCGGCCGAACCATTAGAACTTTGGACCAACCCGCCATTTGAACCAACCATTGTTGATGGAAAAGTGTTTGCTCGTGGCTGTGCCGATGATAAAGGACAATTCTATATGCATGTAAAAGCAGTGGAAGTGCTGACAAAAACGAACAGTATGACCACCAACATTAAATTTTTAATTGAAGGTGAAGAAGAAATCGGTTCACCAAGTTTGGGAAAATTTGTTGCCCAAAATAAAGAACTATTAAAAGCAGATGTAATTCTTATAAGTGATAGCTCTATGCTGAGCATGGAAAATCCTTCGTTGGATACTGGTGTTCGTGGATTAAGTTATATAGAAGTAGAAGTAACCGGAGCTAACAGAGATTTACATAGTGGTACATATGGTGGTGCCGTAGCCAACCCAATAACTATTTTGGCACAAATGATTGCAAGTTGTCATGATGAAAACAATCACATTACTATTCCGGGATTTTATGATGATGTGGTGATAGCTAATGCTGAAGAAAGAGCTTTGATTAACAAAGCTCCTTACGATGAAAAGGAATACATGGATGAACTGGGTGTAAAAGAACTGTGGGGAGAAAAAGATTACAGCACTTATGAAAGAACTGGCCTCCGCCCAACAATTGAAGTAAATGGCATTTGGGGTGGATATACTGGCGAGGGTGCAAAAACGGTGCTACCTTCAAAAGCTTATGCAAAAATTTCTGCCCGGTTGGTTCCCAATCAATCAACTGATAAAATAACTGAAATATTATTGAAGTACTTCAAGTCCATTGCACCTAAGTCAGTAGAAGTGAAAGCGGAATTGCATCATGGTGGTGAACCTTATATGACACCCATTGACAGTAAAGGATATAAAGCTGCTTCTAAAGCAGTGGAAACAACTTTTGGAAAAGTACCCATCCCGGTTCGTGGTGGCGGCAGTATTCCTATCTGTTCAATTTTGGAAAAAGAATTAGGCATCAAAATAATTTTCATGGGCTTTGGATTGGATAATGACAACCTGCACAGCCCGAATGAAAAATATAATATTGAGAATTATTATAAAGGAATAGAAACGATTCCTTATTTCCATAAGTTTTTTAGCGAAATGTAAGATCGGTAACTGGTCAATGGTGAAAAGTGAATCAGCCTTGACCATTCACTTTTATGGCTGACAAAGAAAAACTCCGTCTCGATAAATATCTCTGGGCTATCCGGTTGTTCAAAACCAGAAGCTTGGCAACCACTGCTTGCAATAGTGGTAAAATAAAATATCAGGAAGAGCAGGCCAAGCCCGGCAAGAATGTGCATTTAGGTGAT
>JANORJ010000482.1:0-2368 GCA_031415255.1 Chitinophagaceae bacterium
ATTGAAGGAAAATAGGGTTGAAAAATCCTGCTGCAATACCATTTCAATACCTGTATTACTGCTGTGCCCGGCGTTTTGAAATACTGTATAAATCAAAGTAGAGGGCGGCACTTGTGTTGCAATCCTTGTAATGGTTCCATTGGTGATGCGGTGATATAAAGCTGAATAGAAGTACCCTTTTTTCAGATTGGCTTTATATCCAAGTTCAAACGAATTGGTAAACTGTGGCCGGAGTGCAGGGTTACCTACTTTAATAATTTCAGCATCATCGTATTTTGGAAAAATGCGGATATCTACTTCATTCGGCCGGTCAACCCTTCTGTTGTAAAATAAGGAGATTTTATTCTGATCGTCTATTTTATAAGCCAATCGTACATTAGGGAAAGGTTGTGTATAATCATAGCCATCACTTTTGTAGGTATTGTGGTTAGGGTTCACCTTGTATTGTAAATTCACATACTCTACTCTTAAACCAACTTCAGCTTCTATCTTTTTACTTTCAAAAATATAGTTGCTATACAAGGCAGGAATTATTTCTGAGTAAGTGGCTTCACCACCGGCGCCAACATCTAACGGAGAATTTAAACCCGGTTTGAATTGCATATGGTGGGAATATCCCGGTAGCGGAATTTTAAGCCCCCTTCAATGCGGCCATGTTTTAATGGCTTTACATAATCAATATTAAAATCCGAAACATGTTCGTCGGAGAGTAATTTGAAAGAATCAAGCCCGGTAAAGGTTGGCATTATGTTGGTGAAATTATATTTTTCATCTTCCCGGTGAAAAGTATAGTTGAAACCGATGTTTAATAAATGTCCGGCCTCTTTGAACTTGTGCTGGTAAGCAGCTGAAGCCACCACCGTTGTTTTTAATTCATCTTCTAAAAACTGCCAGAGACGATCCCGTTTCGAAAAGTCGGCATTGAAGAAAGGCTGATCACCCCGGTCAATTATTTTTTCAATCCCATACAAGCCTGATATAGTCAGCATATCCCGGGAATTGATATTCCAGTCAATACCTGCCTTGCTGGTTACAAAATGAGTGTTCCGGTTTCTTTTTGTTTGTTGATTAATGATTGTTCCATTTGTATAAGTCCGGGTTACAAATTCGTTTTTGTTCAGCGTTTCAGTATATAACCAATCGGCCTGCAAAAATGTATTCACTTTATTTTTCCTGTAGTTTAAGGAAAGGGATGGATTAATCTTTGGAGTAGCTTTGTACTGGGGACGAATGGTTGGAAGGTTTTCTTTTTTCTCCCACAATGCACCCAAGCCGGTTGTAAATCCAACTTTACCATTAAAGCCCTGCTGCTTATTCTTTTTATAAATGATATTAATGATACCGGCATTTCCATTGGCATCATACTTTGCCGAAGGGTTGTTGATGATTTCAATTCGTTCGATGGCTGATGCAGGAATATTATCTAAACCGGTTTGGCTGCCAAAACCTGTTAAGGCTGTTTGTTTGCCATCAATCAGTATCGCCACTTTATCACTACCTCTTAATTCCACTTTTCCATCCTGGCTGGTAGTAATGCCCGGCAAATTTTTTAATGCTTGTAAAACAGAGCCGCCGCTTTGACTGATATTGGCAGCAACGGAAAAACTTTTTTTATCCATTTTGTTACTCACCTCATCCTGTTTGGCAGTTACAACCACTTCATTTAATTGCTTGCTGTCTCGTTCTAATTCAATTGTACCGATATCGAGAAAAGGACTGAGTGAACCAATTAGAACAGCTTTGTTTTTAATAAGAAAACCAGCATACGATACCTGTAAAAAATAATTTCCAGGTTTTATATCAGCAAAACTATAACGACCCTCTTCATTAGAAATGGTTCCGGTAACAAAACTGCTGTCGCTGCTTTTTTTCAATGCAATATTTGCAAATGCCAATGCGGTTTTGCCGGCACTTTCCTTTACCAATCCGGAGACTGTTACTTTATTGGTTTGGGCCGAAAGGTTATTTGTTAGCAGGATTAGTAATAGAGCTAAAAGTAATCGGTTCAAGTATCAGGGTTTTAGCCTGCAAAGTTATTGGATACAGGCTTTTGTTTGTCAGATAAAGAAATATTGGAATTTGAAGTAGTTTAAATGGCGGCTTGAAACAGGAAAAGAGGAAAATGGTTTTGATGAGTTGATGTTCACTTCTTTTTTCCTGGCGTCTTCAATTGTAAACCAGATTTTGCATTTAATGACGTAACTACTTTTTTCCCAGTCTTGGCTTCAAGTTCTTTCCTGGCTACTCTTGCTACATTGCCGCCCTGCGCAGCCACCTTTTTGCTATCATCAAAAGTGGCCGGTTCTACGGCTGCCGATATGTCTTTAGTAGATGCTTCGGCCAGCATATTTAAAATTAATTCTGTGTT
>JANORJ010000483.1:0-2748 GCA_031415255.1 Chitinophagaceae bacterium
CAAACTGGCAATCAATACCGGAAAAGTGAGAACGATAGTGATGACAGCCAGTCTTTTCAACACCTGGTTTTGGTTGTTGGCAATAATACTGGCAAATGCATCGAGAGTGCTGCTCAGGATATTGGTATAAATATTGGCCATCTCCAGACCCTGTGAATTATCAACAATAAGGTCATTCAAAAATTCTTTTTCATCTTCTGTAAGTGCCAGAAAATTGGTTCTTTCTATTTTCATCATCAGCATTTCATTGGAACGAAGTGCGGTGACGAGATAAACTAAACTTTTTTGAATCCGCATCAATTCAAGCAAATGCTCATTCCGGCTAGAATCATAGAGCTGTTGTTCAAAAGTATTGCGACGCTGGTTGATTTCTTTCAGGTGCTCCATAAAATTCTGAACAATTTTTTCAAAAATTTTCAGCACCATCATATTGCGTTTATCTGTATGGCGGTTTTGAAAAGTATTCAAAAATTTTTTGATAGCCGTATTTTCAAATGAGTTAACGGTTACAATCTGGTTGTGGGTAAGGATGATACAGATGGGAATGGTGATATAGTAGGCATCACTTTCATTAAAAGAATTATTTTCCGTAGGGGTTTTGATGACAATCAGTTTTACATTATCATCTTCTTCAAAACGGCTTCTTTCGTCAATGTCTAATGAGTCGGTTAAAAAGTCAATAGGAATATCTAATGCAGCGGACAGTTCAGAAAACTCTTCCTGCTTCAGAGGTGGTAATACATTTACCCAAACCCCATTTTCGGGTTTGTCTATTTCTACTGTTTTCTGGTCTATATTTTTGAAATACTGAATCATTGATTTCGGCCGGCCTTCATTCTGATTTCGGCAGGCAGGCAAAGGTAAGCTTGCACGACTTTGTTTTTTATAAAATTATTATGATCAGGCAGACTTGCAAATTCAGATTTAATCGTTCAATCTTTCCTTAATAATGCTGAGATGATGTTCGGTGTGATAAATGGTGAAGTAACATAATTCCCGAAGAGTGATTTTGCCCAGCAGGGGGTGCGGGGCAAGGTATTGGTCAAGTTGTGCTTCATTCCAGTTTTTTTGAATAGCATTGCCAAGCGATTCCATGGCCTTGTTAAATGTATGAAGTATATTTTCTTTGCTCTCCGTAGCGGAAACAGGTTTGGCAACAAATCTTCCACTGGCACGGCCACCTTGTTCCAATTTATATGTATACTTTGCTACCAGTTCATCATAACTACGGGAGGGGCGGTTGGGTTTGCCACCATACAACTTCACTATAAATTTTGGCAGGCGATAAGCCAGTTTTGTCATATTAGCCGATGTAATGAGGTGTGTTACATTCTGTGCCACCGACCATTTTTCTTTCGGCTGTCGAAAAAATATTTCATTGCTGATTACGGAACAAAACGATGAGAACCTGGTGGAAACTCCTGTAAGATTCTTGATTATTTCTTCTTTGCTTAAAATTTCAGGCATAACTTATTTTATTTGAAACGTTCCTTCATAAACTTTTTCGGCAGGGCCGCAAAGCCAGATGTTTTCATATTTATTATCATCAATCCGGTCAAACTCTACCGAAAGCATGCCACCCAACGTTTTTACTTCCACATCATTAAATCCATTTTCATTATGATAACACACCAGGGCTGCTGCAGTTACACCTGTACCACAGGAATAAGTTTCATCTTCCACACCCCGTTCGTATGTCCTTACTATTATTCTGTCAACTTCTGATAACTGCTCAACGAAATTTACATTAATACCTTCTTCTTCAAATTCTTTGCTATGCCTAATCTCACTGCCTTTTTTAAACACATCAATGTCCATTACGTTATTCACTAGTTTTATATAGTGAGGTGAACCGGTATCAACAATAAAATCATTGTGAAATTTTCGAATAATTTTTACATCTTTCATTTTCAAGGAAACAATGCCGTTGGTATCTATTTCTGCTTCATGCACACCGTCTGAAGCAAGAAAGCGATACACTTCCCGGTGAATGCCGAGGTGATAAGCAAACTTAGTCAGGCAGCGGCCACCATTGCCACACATACTTCCTTCTTTGCCATCAGCATTATAATATTTCATTTCAAAATCGAATCCCTGCTTTTCAGTCAGCAACATCAGGCCGTCGGCACCAATGCCAAACCTTCTATCGCAGAGTGAATGAATTTGTGCAGCGGTCAAGGATATTTCATTTTTACGATTATCGGCCACAATAAAATCGTTGCCTGTTCCCTGGTATTTATAAAAATGTAGTGTCATTAGATGCTATCTGAAAATATTTGAAGAAATTTTTGAATCAAATTTTCAACGGTTGCTTTCCCGTCTTTGGAGAATTCTTTTTGAACTCTGTTGGCAACAATTGCGTTTACGGCTAAACAATTATGTCCCAACAATTTTCCCAAACCATAAATGGCCGAGGTCTCCATTTCAAAATTAGTAATGCGGTGCTGACCAAAACGAAAATCTGTAAGGCGGTTGACGAAGCTGGGATTGCTGATGCCTAATCGTAATATTCTTCCTTGCGGTCCATAAAAGCCGGGACAAGTAACGGTAATGCCTTGGTGAAAATCTTTTACAAAATGTTTTATCAGCGAAGCGGCACCACTGCTGATATAGGGATTGCCAATCTGTCCATGTATTTGAGTATGCGTTACAAAAGAATGAAGTAGTGCTTGCTCTTCATCATTTTGCTGATGCCGGTAAAAATTCAGCAGGTTATCAACGCCCAGTCATGTGTTGATGCAACAAAAC
>JANORJ010000484.1:0-2480 GCA_031415255.1 Chitinophagaceae bacterium
GATAATGAACAAAACGTCAGCCATTTTGATGTACAGCGTAGTTATGATGCGATTAATTATTCAACTATTGGAAATGTGTCAGCCCGTAACAGTGGTTTCAGGGAGCATTATTATTTTGAAGACCGTTCTCCGCTAAAAGGATTTGCCTGGTACCGCATCCGCAATGTTGATGCAGATGGGAAATATAGTTATACAACAATTGTCGTCGTATCGGAAACAGATGTGCAGTCAAATTCATTTGTAGTAATAAACCCTGTACGCAGTGCAATAACTATAATGAATAAAACAGGGGAGGAGGGCTTGTTTAATTATCGCTTATTTAATTCGGGAGGGCAATTGGTACTAAAGGGTAATGTAAATATGACCAATAATGGCGGCGCTTCATTGTCTCTTCCATGGCAGACGGCCGCAGGAATTTATCTGCTAGAGTTGAGTAATGAGAAGACACAATTCAGACAAAAAATACTGGTAGAAAAATAATTGTTTTCTGCAACTGATTTTCTCTCAAAGTTTATACACACATTGATTTTCCGTTCCGCTGAAAAGCGGGACGGTTTTTTTATTTATGCCGTTGAGCCAATATTTTTTCTACGTCCTTCATTGAATAATTCTTAGCCTGTAACAAAATCAGGTAATGGAAAATTAGGTCTGCTGCTTCGCCCAAAAATTTTTCTTCGTCATTGTCTTTACTTTCAATTACTAATTCCACTGCTTCTTCGCCAACTTTCTGTGCTATTTTATTAATGCCCTTAGCAAAGAGAGAAGAAGTGTACGATGAATCAGACGGGTTTGCTTTTCTATCTGCAATTACCTGTTCTAGTTTTTGTAAAGAGAATTCACTGTTGCTTTCATTGAAGCATGTATCCGCACCAGTATGGCAAACTGGCCCCACCGGTTCTGCTTTAATTAGTAAAGTATCATTATCGCAGTCGATCAATATTTCTTTAACTAGTAGAAAATTGCCGGATGTTTCGCCTTTTGTCCACAGCCGTTGTTTGCTGCGACTGAAAAAGGTCACTTTTCCTTCTTGGTTTGTTTTAATAAATGCTTCTTCATTCATGAAGCCAAGCATTAATACTTTCCCGGTGTTATTATCCTGTATAACAACAGGAATTAAGCCATCGGTATATTTTGAAAAATCAGGGGTCATAATCTTACAGGTATTTTATTGTCAGCTAAATATTTTTTTAAATCAGGGATTGCTATTTCTTTGAAATGAAAAATACTGGCTGCCAAAGCTGCGTCGGCATTTGCCAATTGAAACACTTCCGTAAAATGCTGCATCGTACCAGCACCACCAGATGCAATTACCGGAATGGAAACAGTAGTGGCTATTTCTTTTGTTATGTCAATGGCAAAGCCGGCTTTTGTTCCGTCATTCTCCATTGATGTAAGTAGAATCTCGCCGGCACCCCGTTCTGTTATTTCCTTTGCCCAGGCAGTGGCTAAAAGGGTAGTGGCATTTCTTCCACCATGTGTAACTACTTTCCAGTTGTCATCAATAATTTTTATATCAACAGCTACTACAATACACTGGCTGCCGAAATTTTTTGCTAATTCATTAATCAGATCAGGGTTTTTTACAGCAGATGTATTAATAGATATTTTATCTGCACCGTTTTCCAGTAGCAGACTTACATCTTCTATTGTGTTAATGCCACCACCTACTGTAAAAGGGATGTTGATATGTATAGCAATATTTCTTACAAGCTCAGCCAGCGTCTTTCTTTTTTCTGTTGTAGCGGTAATGTCAAGAAAAACCAGTTCGTCGGCGCCTTCTTCACAATAACGAACAGCCAGCTCTACCGGGTCGCCAGCATCCCGCAGTTGTATAAAGTTGGTTCCCTTTACGGTTCTGCCATCTTTTATATCAAGGCAGGGTATAATACGTTTGGTCAACCCCCTCCGCCCCCTAAAGGGGGGACTTGCAAGAATGTTTATTGATTGAATTTCACTCATTATAGAAACTTTTTTAAGTCGGCCAGGGAAATTCTGTTTTCATAAATAGCTTTACCGATAATGGCGCCGCTGCAACCGGCTTCCCGCAACTCGTCAATTTCTTTTATGGTAGTAACACCTCCACTGGCAATTAAATCAACTGAAGGATGTTCATTTAAAATCTTTTTATATAAATCAGTTGCCGGTCCTTGTAACAATCCATCTTTATTTACATCGGTGCAGAAAAATTGTTTGACACCTTTTGTTTTATATTTTTCAATCAATTCAAAAACTGTCAATGTGGTTGTTTCTGTCCAGCCTTTGATAACAATGATTTCAGATTTTACATCTGCACCAATAATAAATCTATCCGCCCCAAAAGCCAGTAGCCAGCCAGAGAAAGTAAATTCATCTTTCACAGCAATGCTGCCGATAGATGCATAAGCAGCACCCGAATCAAAAGTGATTTCCAAGTTCTTTTGTGTACTGATACCTCCGCTAAAATCTATAACAAGTTTTGTTTTTCCGGAAATCTTCTCTAG
>JANORJ010000485.1:0-2246 GCA_031415255.1 Chitinophagaceae bacterium
ACTAATGGAAATGAATTAGTATTCCGGTTAGCAATTAAACCAACTTCGTCCACACCTAAAGAACAAAATAGTTTGAATTGGGATACAAAGCAATTAGAAGATTTTTCCATTAAAGGTCGTCATGATTTATGTGTGGCATTAAGAGCACCAGTAATAGTAGAAGCAGTAACTGCTATCGTTCTTGCTGATTTTATGCTGCTAGAACAAAAAATAAAAAGAATACTGTAATGCCCATCATTTATCATGTAACGACTGCTGCCAATTGGGATGCTGCAAAGCAAAATGGATTCTATGAACATCCATCGTTGTTAGCCGAAGGGTTTATTCATTGTTCACAAGACCATCAAGTGCCGGGTGTGCTGGAAAGATATTTTGCCGGGCAAACAGATTTAGTAAAAATGGTAATTGATACCGACAAACTCACCAACAAATTTGTTTTCGATTGGTCACCTTCTACAGCAGATACATTTCCGCATGTTTATGGAACGATTAATATTGATTCAGTAATTGACACTGTCACCTTATAAAAATCTTCTCGGTCAACAAATACTTGGTTATGTCAATTGTATTAATCCAATAATCCATTATAATCCATCAATCCGTGATTCCTTTCTTCAATTTTTTAAAATCAATATCTAATAATTCATACCGACCAGATTCTGTCCAGCTGTAATGCCACCATTCCTTATTATATGCCTTAAAGCCATTTTTCTCCATAATATTTTTTAGCAGTTTGCGGTTTTGTAAAATTTCTTCTGAGAGGTTGGTAAAACTATGATGTGCTGTATCGCTAAAATTATCATAAGCGGTTCCCATCAAAATTTCAGAACCTTTTACATTTTTTATACTGATGATAGTAAGATCAACTGCAATGCCCCTGTTATGTCCACTCCCATTAGCCGGGTGAGCCACATAATTTTCATCTTTTACTAACTCCCAAAATTTTACTGTTACAGAATAAGGTCGGTAAGCATCATATATTTTTATACCGAGTCCTTTTTTATTTAATTCTTGCTGAACTTTCAACAAGGCTTTTGCTGCTGGTAATCGTAAGAAGGTGGTATTAGTTCCTGCCGGGTACATTATCCGGTTCATAAAATTATTACGACTGGCATAGCGCAAGTCATATACAATGCCCGGTATTAAGCCCTTGAGTTCCACCATCTTTTTTGTAGAATCCTTTTTTACCTGTTTTTGATAGTCGTCCCACTTGCCTGTTACAGACGGACGGGTATAGCTTGTATCCTGGGCCTTTGCTTGTGCCCACAGAAATGTTGAAAAAATAAACAGTGCAGACTGTATAATGTAGAAACGAATGCTTATTTTGGTAATCATATCCGTGGTTAAAACAAGAAAGCAAATTAGTGCAAAATGAGGATATGCTGCCCAACGCCATTACACCATTTATGATCATATATAGATTGAAGTACACATTTTTAACAGGTATATCACTATGCCTTTTTGTGTTGATGGCCTGTAACAACAACGGTGAAAAAGGAGACAATATTGCCAGTACACCAGAGGATCTGCAGCAAAAAGCGATCAATCTTATTAAAGGATTTTCTGAAAAAGCAATAGCTAACGATGGTAAACTTGATGATTCAACGATAACACTAAGTCAGCCCCATCTTGCTAAACTTTTATATGAAAAAAAATCGTTCGAACCAATTTGGTGTAACAAAGAAGAATGGCTTCCTGCTGGCGATTCATTATTTAATTTTATTGAATCGTCGCAACTGTTAGGCTTGTTTCCTGAAGACTATCACCTGAATCAAATAAAAAGTATCCGGCAAAAATTTAATGCAGACAGTCTTTCAAAAGGTGATAGGAAAGATGCTGTTCTCTGGTCACAGGCTGATGTAATGCTTACAGATGCTTTTGTACAAATAGTAAAAGATATAAAACTCGGCAGGTTGCCGCATGATAGCATCACACTTAGAAAAGATTCAGTGTTGAGCGATGGTTTTTACCAGCAACAGTTAGACGGTTTACTGCAATCCGGTTTGGTTAAAACAATTCAATCACTTGAGCCGCAACATTGGGGTTATCATTTATTAAAAGCAGGCATCAAAAAATTTCTTGACAGTGCAGACTATAAACAATTTACTGTAGTTCCTTACCCGGAAAAAAATATTGCAAAATTTAATACGGCTTTGCAAAAGCGTTTGTATGAAGGTGGCTTCCTCGCTTTTGACAGTGTAGCCGCAGATTCTACACAACTGGCGGAAGCTATCAAACAATTCCAA
>JANORJ010000486.1:0-3823 GCA_031415255.1 Chitinophagaceae bacterium
GAAAAAAACAAACGAAACCAGTCTCGATTTTCCTGACCAAACTACACTTAGTGAAATAACCGGAGGAAGCATTTATGTAATCTTTGGAGGTGCAAAATTTTATATTGCCGATTTTGATGTGTTGGGTAACTACAGCAACTACCGCAGTGTCAGAAAAATTCCGGATGGAATGATTTCAAAGATACCAGACATACCCAGAGAAGGTACTATTCTTAGACAGGCAAATGACGGAGTAAACGTTTATTTAATAAAGGATAAAATGCGTCATCGTATTGAAAACCCTAAAGTGCTGGAGTTTTTCGGGGGATGGGATGCATTGTGTATTGTACCAGAAAATGGCCTGGAACAAGTGCCGGATGCAGGAGACATTGTAACCCTGCAAAATGTAGCAACCACTTTTAATTTCAAGCAAGAATATGAAGTGTTGATTGACACATTAAAAACCACTTTAATTCAGAATACCTGGCTATTGGCAGAGGTAGGCAAAAAACTAAAAGCAAAGAACAACAAACTCCAAAATAGAAACATCCTTCTCTGGACTTTTCTTGTTGGTATTGTTGCCTTAATAGCCATTGCATTTTTGCTGGTAAGAAATTCCCGTCAAAAACAAAAACTCCACCAACAATCTTTAAAGACGCTAAAAGCAGAAGATGAATTACAACGGAAAATGGAATTGGAAAAAGAAAGAACAAGGATAGCAACTGATATGCATGATGATCTTGGTGCCGGTCTGTCAAGAATAAAATTTTTGAGTGAAACTATTGGTATAAAAAAACAACAGCAACAGCCGATAGAAGAAGATATTATCAAAATAAGGGAATATGCACATGAAATGATAGATAAAATGGGGGAAATAGTATGGGCATTGAATGAAAAAAATGATTCACTCAGCGATCTGTTGTCTTATACCCGTTCATATGCGGTGGAATATCTTTCACAAAATGGAATACAATGCCAGATTATAACCCCGGAGAATTTTCCCACTATTCTGATAAGTGGTGAGTTTCGCAGAAACATCTATCTTGTTGTAAAAGAAACTTTGCACAACATAGTAAAACATGCTCAGGCAACTCTTGTTAAAATAAATATTGAAACGGACAAAAAACTATTCATAACAATACAAGACAACGGTATCGGTTTTAATTCAGCGGAGACCCGTCCTTATAGCAACGGATTAATAAACATAGAAAAAAGAATGAAAGATATTGGCGGCAAGGTACACATTGAATCAACAGAAGGAACAATTGTCTACCTACTTGTACCATTGCCTGAATAACTTTCGTTCTATTGGTAACACCAAAATACAAAACTACTTTCGGGACATCTTATGAGCATTACCATCTGCATATTAGAAGACCTGGACGAAGTAAGGGAAGGTTTGAAGCAATTCATTTCATTGAATCCTGAATTCAATGTGCTGGACACATTCAGTACCGCTGAAGAAGCTTTGAATGAAATTCCCCGGCTGCAACCCCAAATCGTTATTATGGACATCAGCCTGCCGGGCATGAATGGGATTGAATGTATCCGACAGGTAAAAGATAAAAGTCCTTCCACACAGTTCATGATGTTTACCGTATATGAAAATGATGAAAAAGTTTTTGAAGCGTTGAAAGCCGGCGCATCCGGTTATCTCTTAAAGAACACAGGCCTGGTACAAATGATAGAAGCATTAAAAGAATTGCACAATGGCGGCAGCCCGATGAGTGCCAATATTGCCCGAAAACTGGTTACTGTTTTTCGGGATAAAGAAAAAGAAACAGCATCGCTTGAAGTATTATCCAAACGGGAAAATGAAATTTTACAATTATTATCAAAAGGATTATTGTATAAAGAAATTGCCGAACAACTTTCCATCTCCACCGGTACCGTACGGCAGCATATTCACCACATTTATGAAAAACTGCATGTGCAGAACCGCACCGAAGCATTGAATAAAGCGTTTGGGAAAAACTAATCCACTTTCCACCACTAACTTTCGTTCTATTGGCTGTTTTTATCAATCTGTATACATTACAAATTGTTTTGTTAGATGTATAATTAGTCAATAAATCAGCATGAATAAAATAGTTTCCCCCAGTTATCTCCTGAAGATATTTTTGATAACCATGTTGTTTATCGGCTTGTTTCTCCCTGACTACTGCTTTGCGCAAACCAAAAAAGTGACACCTAAGCCGAAAAAAACGTATTGGCATATGGATTTTACCGTTACGATAAAAGGCGATGGTAAACAAACCAATGAAGATGAAGATTATATAACGGAATGGTATGTTGACCGCAGCTATTCCGGAATTATCAATCTAAATGATAGCATATCCTGGTACAAGCCTGGTTTGAGTGACCAGGAAAACATGGAAGCAATAAAATCCCATCGTTTCACTGCATTTCAATACCTGCCAACAGACATAAACAAATCTAACTGGACACCTCTGAATGTCAAGATATTTGACCAATATAGAGTTACAGTATTAGATAAAGGCGAAGGCCGCTCTTTTGAAAACACTAAAATACTGAAGACGTGGAAATTTAATGCAGATATGAGTGGTAAGATCGCTTTTGTGCGGAATGCCGTGCAACTGTCCACTGATAGCAAGCTACGTACTTATAATGTCTTCATTCCAATTTTGGCAGCCGAGGGAAATAAGGAGAATGTATCACTTCTTGTGGATACTATAATCGACCGTTCCTCGTTCGGGTACGGCGACGCCCCGACACACGAAGAAAAACCTGTGCAGACAATATTGTTATCAATCCACAGTTTGGGCATTCCAAATGTGAAAGGGTTAATTGAAAACGGAGCTATTCAACACATACCAAATGACTTCCTGTTACCCGCTAATTTTACAACCGCCTGGGAATACGATTCGATTAAAGATTTTCCTGACTTACAACCTGACAAGCCGATATTTCCGGGTATACCTGATTCAAAAACGAAGGTTAAGATCCGGGTCTTTTACCGTTTTTCCAAAACGCCTTTTTATTAATGAAAGATGTAATAGTAGTTTTAGATCAGCCTGTTTTGTGCTGATGAAAAAAATCAAACAATGAAAAAAATTATTCCAGTTTTAATCAGGCACTTATTAAATGGATTAACAGTCTTATTCTTAACGAATACAGTTATTGCACAGCAACCCTGTAACGACGAAGGTGTAATGAACACAAAAGGTAGTTGGAAAAAAAATCCAGATGCCAATGTATCTCCTGACCCCGCCTTTCCCAAGACCCAGTTTCCCCAGGTAACGAGCCGGATTGATAAAATGCAGAAATTGTTGCAGGCTGCTTATCCGGAGCCCAAAGGCATGGAAGCAGAATGGTACCGTGGTATTAGCGGACAAGCAGCGGTCAAAGATGGTCCTGTCCCCTATGCACTCAATGCACTCTTCCTTGCTTATTTCTGCAACACCTATGAAAATAAAATTGAACCGGGAGGTGAAACCGGCACCTGGTTCTATATTTGGGCCAACCAACTTAACACCTGGTTCGCAAATTATGTCCAATTCTATACCATTCAGAAACAACCTGTGTACCTGTTAAATAAACGGGCAGGTGAAATAAGGGGCTATCCGGTCTACGAAGGCCTTTATAATCAAACTTCAAATACGGGCAAGAGATCTTCGAGAGCTGTTATCATTACCCGTGAAAACCAGAGTCCTTATATACCAGTAACGCAAAAGCAATTTTTAAAAGCCTTTCTAAATTATTATGAAAAAAGACATACAGAAACTATCGAGGAAAGAGAAAAGAACATGGTAGTAAAAACCGCTGCTGAGGAAGAATTGGAAAAACAGAAAAATATGGTGATTCTTGAAAAAGTAACACCGCC
>JANORJ010000487.1:0-7217 GCA_031415255.1 Chitinophagaceae bacterium
ATTTGTTGAACTTTTTCAACAAGGAAAATATGAAGAGGCCATTCCCTATGCAGAAAAAACATTTGCAATGGCGAAGAAGGAATTGGGCGTAGACCACCCAGACTATTCTACCAATCTTGAAAATCTTGGATGGGTTTATTTAACGGCGGGTTATTATGTAAAAGCTGAGCCACAATACACCGAGTTAATTAAAATTAAAGGAAGGTTATTAGGAAAAGAGCATCCTGATTATGCTACGATGGTTAACAACCTGGGCATACTTTATTTTTATATGGGCAACTATATAAAAGCTGAACCACTTTATTTAGAAGCATTAGCTGTTAGAAAAAAAGCACTAGGCGAAAATCATCCGGACTATGCCACAAGTCTTGATAATCTTGGAGCATTATACGCTGCAATAAATGAATTTGAAAAAGCCGAAGCACTATACATGCAAGCAATGGAGATTCGAAAAAGAGTATTGGGCGAAACGGATAATGATTATGTTACCAGCCTGAACAATCTTGCTTCGCTGTATTTGTCAAAAGGAGAGTATGGCAAGTCAGAACCATTGTACTTAAAGGCAGCATCCATCCGATATAAATCAAAAGGCGAAAGCAGCACAGAAACTGCCACTAGCCTTAATAATCTCGGGGCTTTATATCTTGCAATAGGCCAATACGACAAAGCAGAGTTGTTATTTATTCTGTCGATGGACATCCGGGAAAAAATGTTAGGGCCAAACCATCCTTCTTATCTTATCAGTACTAACAATCTTTCGCAAGTCTATGCTGCAACGGGTCAATATGAAAAAGCGATACCTCTTTGCATACAAACAATTGCTACCCGCAAAAAAATATTGGGAGAAAATCACCCCGACTATGCCACAAGCCTGAACAACCTTGGGGTTTTGTATGCAGAAACTGGTGAATATGCAAAAGGAGAACCCTATTGCATAGAAGCCGCCGCCATTCGTAAAAAAATATTCGGTGGCAATCACTCCGACTATGCAGCCAGTTTAAATAATCTCGGCCTGATATATAAAGGAATGGGACAATACAAAAAAGCAGAACCACTTTTTTTACAGGCAAAAGAAATTTATAAAAAATCGGAAGGGGAACAAAGTCCTGGGTATGCTATCAGTCTTGATAATCTTGCCATATTATATATAACAATGGGTGAATATGCCAAAGCGGAGCCCCTTACTGTTTTAAGTAGTAGTATAACGCTAAAAAATCTTATTAATACATTTGCTGTGCTATCTGAAAAAGAAAAAGGTAATTACCTCGTCACCAAATCAGCAATTACAGAAATCAACAATAATCTTATTTATAATTATCCGAAGGCATCCTCTTCTTTGCGAATAAATAATTTTAACCTTCAACTGTTATTTAAATCACTTGCTCTTTCCGATACAAAAAATATGATTACCGCAGTTCGCAGCAGTAAAGACACTATTGTAAAAAAAATGCTTGGTGACTGGTTATCCGCTAAAAATTTTCTTGCCAAGCAATATTCACTTCCGGTAGCAAAACGGGCCGCTGAAATGGATAGTATAGAAGGAAGAACAGAAAAGCTTGAAAAGGATCTTAGTCGTATGTCAGCGAATTTTCGAAACCAGCAATTAACAGGAAGTATTTCAGTAACTGATGTACAAAAAAATTTGCAGCAAGACGAAGCGGCAATAGAGTTTGTAAGTTTTCACTTGTATAACAAAAAATGGACTGACAGTATTGTATATGCAGCCTGCATTTTAAGAAAAAACGATGCTGTCCCTTTGTTTGTTCCATTGTTTGAAGAAAGTCAATTGCAACAACTTTTTGACAATGCCGGAAAAACTGCAACAGTTGCGGCCAAAACATTTTATAGGGGACTGATTGTAAAAGACAAGAATTCAGCAATTCAGGGAGAGAGTTTGTATAAATTAATCTGGCAACCATTGGAACCATTTTTAAAAGGTATAAAAAAAATTTCCTATTCCCCTGCGGGAAAATTATACGCTATTGCATTTCATGCTCTTTCGGTTGATAGCACCACCTTGTTGATGGACAAATACCAATTGCAACAATATACCAGTACCCGGCAAATAGCATTGCGTACTGCTGAAAATCAAACAACAAAGCCGGAGAGTATTGTATTATTTGGCGACGCTGATTTTTCTATGGATAGTTTGCAGCTTGTAAAGCAAAAAACTGTTCAAACAGATAAGCGAATTATTTCTTCTATAAAGCCATATACTAGAGGAACAAACAGTGGCGCATGGTCAAACCTGCCAGGAACTGCAGAAGAAATAAAAAAGGTTAATAATCTATTTGTCCAAAATAAAATAAGTACAAAAATATTTGGGCAGGCCAAAGCTTCAGAAGATAACCTGAAGACATTAAGCGACAACTCACCACAAATTTTGCATATTGCCACACACGGTTTCTTTTTACCCCAATCTGATAAAAAGGAAAAAGGAATTGCCCAGGAAAACAGTTACACACTTGCTGATGACCCTTTACTAAGAAGCGGATTAATATTAGCAGGAGGCAATTATGCATGGGGCGGCAAAACGCCGATAGAAGGAGTAGAAGATGGAATTGCTACCGCCTACGAAATTTCTCAATTGAATTTAAGTAACACCGAACTCGTAGTACTCAGTGCCTGCGAAACTGCACTCGGCGATGTGAAAGGAAGCGAAGGAGTATTTGGTTTGCAAAGAGCCTTTAAAATGGCGGGAGTAAAAAAGATGATAGTAAGTCTGTGGCAAGTACCGGATAAAGAAACCGCTGAACTCATGACTTCATTTTATAACTATTGGATGAAAGGAAAAACAATCAACAATGCCTTTACACAGGCACAGGCCGAGATGCGGAAAAAATATACTCCTTTCTATTGGGCAGCTTTTGTGCTGGTGGAATAATTGGGACAACCTCTGAATTTTGTAGTAACTACTTCGCTTTTGCTCACCTGTCTCGCCTTTTGCGAGAAGCAATCATTTGTATTTAATTGTATTACTAATTGTTATTGATGCCATTAGTGGCTACCCTGTATTTTCTATTTGCTGCCAGCAAAAGATTCCGTAAATTAACCTACCAATTAGCCAAACCTCCTGCTATGAAATTCATACCGGTACTATGCCTGTTGTTTTTTTCTTTCACCGTGTCTGCACAAACTACATTGGAGTTGCTGCAGCAATCAATGCAGTTGGTGGAGAAAGAGCAATACGAAAAGGCAATTCCCATTGCAGAAAAAGCAGCCGAGGCAGTAAAAAAAGATTTTGGCGAAAATCATTCTCTTTATAGCGGGTCAATATTTTTTCTGGCACTATGCCACTTTAAATTGTATCACTACGAAAAGGCAGAAACATATTTTCTAAAACAAAAAGATCTTCTGGCAAAACTATCCGGACAAAAGGATAAAAGCTATACAGCTTGCCTCATCAACCTTGGTGCATTATACAGAAGCATGGGTAAGTACCAGCAGGCAGAAGCGATGTATGTTCTGGCAAACACACTAAACAAAGAAATACTTGGTGAAAACGATCCTGATTATTCTACAAGCCTTAACAACCTGGCTTCTTTGTATAATTTCATTGGGCAATATGTCAAAGCCGAGCAACTTTATATAGAGTCTGGAAATATTTTGAAAAGAACAGTGGGGGAAAACAATGCCATGTTTGCCACCAGTCTTAATAATCTCGGAACATTATATTCCGACCTGGGACAATATGAAAAGGCCCGGCTTCTTTTTGTTCGTGTATTGGAAATCAGAAAAAATGTTTTAGGAGAAAACCATGCAGATTATGCCGCAGCATTGAATAATATGGCCGTTTTAAATGTATCAATGGCTAAATATGATGAAGCCGAGGCTGCCTATAGTAAAGCAAATGAAATATTTAAAAAATCGCTGGGAGAAGGTCATCCCGATTATGCTCTTGGACTTGATAACCTATCAAACTTTTACAAAATAACCGGCCGCTATGAAAAAGCGGAACGACTTTCTATTGAAGCAGGTAACATCCGAAAAAAAGTACTTGGACAAAACCATCCCGATTATGCAACTAGCTTAAGTAATCTCGCCGGTATTTATGCCGCTGCCGGTCAATATGAAAAAGCAGAACGCCTTTACCTGCAATCGAAGGAGATAGTAAGAAATGCCTTTGGAGAAAACCATCCCGATTATGCTGTTTCCCTCAGCAACCTCGCCTCTTTGTATGAATCTATGGGACAATATAAAAAAGCAGAACCGCTTTACTTGGAGTCTATCGTCATAAAAATGAAAATTTTAGGAGAGAACCATACAGGTTTCGCAATTAGCCTGAATAATCTTGGGTTGTTATATTTTAATATCGGTCAATATGAAAAAGCAGAGCCGCTTTTTATCAAATCTATGGAAATAACAAAAATTGCATTAGGAGAAAATAATGCTGATTATGCCACCAGTTTAAATAACATTGGTAATGTGTGGCAGAGTATGGAACAATATGCCAAAGCTGAAGTAGCATATAGCCGGGCGATGGAAATAAATAAAAAAGTATTTGGTACCGATCATACCAACTATGCCATCAATGTAAATAACCTGGCGGGATTATATACTGAAACAGCTCAGTATAAAAAAGCAGAACCTCTTATCACACTGGCAAAAGATATTTGGAAAAAAGCACTAAGCGAAAACAGTCCGGAGTATGCCACCAGTGTAAACAACCTGGCCGCATTTTACAGAAAAAGCCAAACACAATATGTCAAAGCAGAAGCATTGTACCTGGAAGCAATACGATTGAGAAAAATGATATTGGGTGAGGCGCATCCGTTTTATTCAGAGAGCCAGAATGATTTAGCATTATTATATACACAGATGGGGCAGTATAAAAAAGCGGAACCATTATTCTTATCAAGCAGTAAAATTTTGTTACAAAACATTGCTGGAACATTCGGCATTCTTTCAGAAAAAGAAAAAGGGAAATATCTTGATTACAACAGGAAAATGATAGAGGGGAATAATAGTTTTTTGTACAGCTACCCAAAAGTGCCGGCTTCCATTGTTGAAAACAACTATAACCTGGAGCTTGGTTTTAAATCTCTTTCTCTTGCCGATACAAAAAATATGCTGGAGACGGTGCGTAACAGTAAGGATACCGCTGTAAAACGAATATTTGATCAGTGGATGGCGGCCAAAAAAATATTGGCCAAGCAATACACACTGGGTGCGGCAAGCCGTTCAGCGGATTTAAAAAGTATTGAAGCAGCAGCAGAGTCGCTGGAAAAAGAATTGAACCGAAGGTCATCGGTATTCAGCAATCAGCAAAAAGCATTGCAGGTTACCATGCAGGATGTGCAGAAAAACCTTTCTGACGACGAAGCAGCTATTGAGTTTGTAAAATTTAACCTGTATAATAAAAAATGGACTGACTCTGTTATCTATGGTGCTTATATTCTTCGGAAGAATGATGTGGCACCGGTGTTTGTAACGCTATGCGAAAAAAAACAAATACAGCAGTTGTTTGACAGTGCTGGTAGCACCGCCTCAAGATTGGTAAAAAATTTTTATCGGGGACTTGATGTAAAAAGTAAAGAAGCAGTGCTGGGAACAAAACTATATAAACTTATTTGGGAGCCGCTGGAACCATTTTTAAAAGGCATAAAAAAAATATCTTATTCACCGGCTGGTAAATTATACAGCGTTGCTTTTCACGCCTTGACAGTTGACAGCACTACTATATTAATGGATAAGTATGCGCTGCAGCAATACACCAGCACCCGGCAAATTTCTTTGCGAACACAAACTACTGCAACTGTAAAACCCGGTAGTATTATTTTATTTGGCGATGCCATGTTTACTATGGATAGCCTGCAAATAGTAAAACAAAAAAAGAATACTATTTCTTCTGACATCAATGCTTCTTCATCTCTCGTTTCTAAAACCAGGGGAAATGATAATGGCGTTTGGATAAACCTGCCCGGCACTGGAGAAGAGATAAAAAAAATTGGGCAACTGTTTCAGCAAAATAAAATCAACACCCAATCTTTTGTTCAGCAATCAGCTTCAGAAGATAATTTAAAGAATTTAACAGGTAAAGCTCCTTCGATTATACATATAGCAACACATGGATTTTTTTTACCCGAGTTGAGTAAGAAGAAAACTGCTGCGGCTGGCCAGTCGAATACATATTCTCTGTCAGAAGATCCTTTATTACGAAGTGGATTAGTATTTGCCGGTGGTAACTATGCATGGAGCGGTAAGGAACCGGTTGATGGAGTAGAAGACGGTATCGCTACAGCTTATGAAATATCACAACTGAATTTAAGTAATACAGAACTGCTGGTATTGAGTGCTTGCGAAACTGCATTGGGAGATATAAAGGGAAGTGAAGGTGTATTTGGCTTGCAACGGGGATTTAAAATGGCAGGCGTTAAGAAAATGGTAGTAAGCCTGTGGCAGGTGCCGGACAAAGAAACCGCTGAATTGATGACTGCTTTTTATACCTATTGGATGAAAGGAAAGAATATCAATGAATCCTTTTACCAGGCGCAAGCTGAAATGCGCCAAAAATATCCTGCTTATTACTGGGCAGCATTTGTGCTGGTGGAATAGCTAACCAGCTATGTTATACCATTTGCAATTAATAAATAGCCAATTGAGTTTTGGTATAATGCCGATAGAGTAGCTGTTTAGGCCAATTGACTGAAACGAAAATTGGACTATTACAGATACCGTATCGGTATTGTATGGATTTTCTTTATGCTTGTATCTCATAAGCAAACTACGCTTATGGCACAACTCAATTCAGCAGGCAACGACAGACCAGTAAATTCCCGAAAAAGAAGAGGTGTAATGCGGATGGTGAAGCACAATCTTAGAGTGGATATGACTCCAATGGTTGACTTGGGCTTCTTACTCATCACCTTTTTTGTAATTACCACAGAAATGGCCAAACCAACAGTAATGGATCTTTATATGCCCAAGGATGGTAAGCCGATGCCACTTGGCCAGTCCAATGCACTCACTATTTTATTAGACAATAATAAAATGTATTACTACAATGGAGAGTGGGCCGAGGCGGTTAGTTCAGGAGCTGTTATTGAAACAAGTCTGTATGGAAAAGGTGGCCTGCGAAAAGTTATCGGCGAAAAATTTCTACAACTGGATATATCAGCTAAAAATAAAGAAGGACGGCAAGGTTTGATGGTGCTTATAAAACCGGGTCGCAATGCTTTCTATAAAGAAGTGATAAATGTGCTGGACGAGATGACGAT
>JANORJ010000488.1:0-5348 GCA_031415255.1 Chitinophagaceae bacterium
AATTCTATCAATCAGGATATGTGTAATCTTTTTAGATTTTAACTCTTTATCGCTTAGCTCCAATAACTCTTCAAGCCTGTATGTTTCTCCCGGCTGTTGATTGCTTACTGCTAACTGCCGACTGTAAACTCTACTAAATCCTTTCTGCACCAAAATATTCAACTCTTCTTTTATATCACGGTTTTTATGCTGCTTAAAAGTGGCGAGGATAAAAACTTTATCTCCTTCTTTCATTTTTATTATCGCATCCAATACATCCGTCACATCATCCTTCTTTACTTCTTTGCCAGAGATGGGAGAAATCGTTTTACCAATTCTTGCAAAAAGTAACCGTAGGTAATCATAAATCTCGGTCATGCTGCCAACAGTACTGCGGGGTGTCCTTGTAATTACTTTTTGTTCAATGGCGATGGCGGGGCAAAGCCCTTTGATGTAATCCACATCCGGCTTATTCATTCGGTTCAAAAACTGGCGGGCATAGGCACTGAGGCTCTCCGCATAGCGGCGCTGACCTTCTGCATAAAGTGTGTCAATAGTTAGCGATGATTTACCCGAACCAGACACTCCCGTCACTACAATCAGCTTGTTTCGGGGTATTTCCACCGTCACATTTTTCAGGTTATGCACCCTTGCGCCCTTGATAAGGATATTTTCTGCGGAAATTACGGTCTTTGATTTGGCGGGGTTTTTCCCTTTTATTGTCTTTTCCATTAATAGTTTAACAAAGGTAAAGTCTTATTGGGCATGGTTTTAAGGTCATATTCTTAACATTTTGTTAGCACACAATATTACATTTTGCTGCCACAAATGTTTGGCATTTTAATGAAATGCCCTATTTTTAATTTCCAATAATCCAAAAAATGAAAAACTTAAACTTAACCTGCCTATAGTACAAACTTCTACTCGTTCTAATTAACCGAATTATTTATTGTAGCCAATATCCATTTGAACATCTGCCCGTGCCTATTGCCCGGCAGAGCAACCTTAAACTGTAGGAGTTATGAAAGCTTTAGTAAAAAAAACCGATCATGAATTAATTCATCTGTTTACAGATGGAAATGTAGATGCGTTGGAAATTCTGGTGCTGCGGCATAAGGATAAACTGTACACATCTATCCTGTTCCTGGTAAAAGACAAATACCTTGCCGAGGACATCTTTCAGGATGCTTTTATCCGAATTATTGATACCATGCGGGGTGGCCGCTACACCGAGGAAGGAAAGTTTCTGCCTTGGGCCATGCGGATTGCACACAACCTGTGTGTAGATCATTTCCGTAAGGTAAAACGTACACCTGTTATCCGCAATGGCGAAGACAAAGACATCTTTGAAGTACTGAATTTTTCTGAAGACAGTGCCGAAACAGTAATGATAAGAAGACAAAGTCATGACAGGGTTCGGGATATGTTACAAAGTTTACCTGAAGACCAAAGAGAAGTTATTATATTGCGTCATTATGCAGATATGAGTTTCAAGGAAATTGCTGCCGCAACTAATTGTAGCATTAACACAGCCTTGGGACGTATGCGGTACGGATTGATTAATTTGCGTAAGCTAATGACACAAAAACAAATCGCATTATAGAACACGGATGAACAGATGATATTGGATTTGCAGGATTAAATACACTTTAAGAAAACTAATCCGCTAATCCATTTTAATAAAAAAATCCGTGATAGTTCTTGTCATTCTGTATCTCCATCCGGAGTAAAAAAGGATTCTCTGAAAAAGAGTTTTGATTTGCTTGCCAACTGGAAGGCTGATACAGAATGACACCAAATTGAAAAAGCCCCTGATGTAAAAGTCGGGGGCTTTTTTTATTATTTAATTACGGTCTACTGTATTCCCTACTCCCTACTCACCATTCACTTCTTCCCTTTCCTAAACGCAGCAAGGCCACATTCCAGCCATTTTATAAACTCTCCGGAGTTGGGTGTATAGAATTTTGTTTTTGTCAAAGCTATTTGCTCCGGACTGATGATGGCATATTGAGGTTGTGAGGTAGCTCCAAAATTTTCAATCTGGAAGGTTGACCATTTATCTCCTACCGATACAATTGATTTCTCCGTTCCGTTTGAAAGCTTTTCGACTGTTTGTTCTGCCAACGGCAAATTCTTTTTTTCATCAACATATAAGGAAACAACGATAAACTCATTGCGCATCAGGCTGTCAACGGTAGCATTAGGCCAAACTTTTTCTTCCATGCGGCGACAGTTTACACAAGCCCAGCCGGTAAAGTCAATCAACACTGGTTTGTTTTGTGCCTTTGCTAATTTTAAAGCTCCCTCATAGTCATTATGCATGGGTTCAAAAATGCCTGACTTCCCTTTGTCTATTGTATAAAGGCTGTATGTTCTTGGTGGCGGAAAACCGCTGATTAATTTAAGGTCGGCCCACTTGGTATTAGTAAGCCCAGGGATGAGATAAATAGTAATGGCAGAAAAAAGAAGAATAAATGCAATTCTTACAAAAGAGAATTTCTTTACCGGTGAACTGTGTTTTACTTTTAAAATACCCAACAGGTAAAGTACCATCAGCAATCCTATCACTACCCAGAGTCCGATAAAGATTTCTCTTTTCAAAAGTCCCCACTGTTTTACCAAATCAGCATTAGAAAGAAACTTAACGGCTAAGGCCAATTCAAGAAACCCTAATATCACTTTTACATCTGTCATCCATCCGCCCGACTTGGGTAACGTTTGTAACCAATGCGGAAACATAGCAAACAAAGCAAAGGGCAATCCTAATGCTATACCAAACCCTGCTGCACCCACCGTAAGCGGCCATGCACCCTGATCGGCGACACCTACTAATAAAGTTCCGAGTATTGGACCTGTACAAGAAAACGATACAATGGCCAATGTAGCTGCCATAAAAAAAATGCCACCGAGGTTTCCAAGACCGGATTTTGAATCCATACGGTTAGCCAACCCAGCAGGCAATCCTATTTCAAACAAACCAAAAAACGACAGGGCAAAGAATACAAAAACGGCAAAGAAAATCAGGTTCAGCCATACGTTAGTTGAAATATTATTAAAAATTTCAGGGCTGATAGCTTTGCCTGCCACATGAAAGGGGAAAGTAATCAATATATAAATCAGGAAAATAAAAAGCCCGTATAAAACAGCATTCGTTATTCCTTTCTTTCTGTCGGTTGATTTTTTGGTGAAGAAAGTAACCGTTACAGGAATCATCGGAAAAACACAAGGAGTCAGCAAAGCAATCAATCCACCCAGTAAACCCAGAAAGAAAATAGTGACCAGGCTTTTATTCTTTGTACCCTCATCGCCGCAATCATTTACTGGTTTATTGATGTCAATAGAAGCAATCTTTATGCTTGCTACTTCTGCCCCACCTTCCAGGGTTGCCACAAAGCCTGCTTCGGTTGATGGATAGTATTCATCATTTTTTCCATAGGTATAAAACAAGGTGCCGGGTAGCTTGGCAGGAACTGTTCCGTTAATTTTTATAATAGCTTTCCATTGTATCGAACTTTCATACACACTTACTTTTGTGTTTTCAAAAATCACACTGCTTATTTCATTTGGTGTGCCTTCTATTATAAAATCACCATCCTGCACAATGCTTGAGTCAGCAAATTTTAGTACTGTCGTTTTTTCCTCCAGCAGTGTTTGATTGGGAGCATACACTTGCCAGTTGCCGGTAATCGAACCGCTAAAAGTGAGTTCATATTTTCCTTCGCCTATCTTTTTGCTATCCACTTTCCATATAGGTACAGCCCCCAAGCTATCTTGGCTAAAACCGGAAACAGAAATTAGCAATAAGAAGGAGAAAACAGCAATTAGTTTTTTGGTAAGCGGCATTGTATTTCTTTTATAAAAAACAAACGGGTTTCTTTTACAAGAACCCGTTATAGTTGAAAAAATTTATTTCATTTTATTTAATCGCTACGCTAAAATTAACTTTTTTCGGCGGCAGGCACTGATGATCGTCGCAGGTTTGGTATTCTACATTGCCGGTAAAATTCGTTTTTACATTGGCCTTGAGCTTTATCTTTTGCACAAAAGTGACAGTGGTAGAATACTGATTAGCAGAAATTCCCAGTTCTTTATCCTTATATTTCTCCATCTTACCTATTTCACTAACTTTTCCATCCAGTTTAAACAACGGGTTGACATTAATAGTAAAAGCAGTAGGATTAATAACGGCATCATCCGGTTGCTTTTGAGAATACAAATGCCATTTGTTCTGAATAGTGGCTTTCATCTGTATTTCATACATTTTATCCCCTGTTTTTTTAGCGGTAAAAGACCACATAATAGGGTTCAACTGGGCATTGCTGCTCATTGCTCCAAAAACTATAACGGCCAGTACTAATAATTTCTTCATTTCTTTCTTTTTGTTATTTCAAGTACGCAAAAATCCTGCTTTTTGTCTGTTCTAATCTGTTAAAATCTTCTACCTACAAATTTACATATCATAATCCTGATTTTTTGTACGGAATATGACGAAACCCGGCTAATTAATGATAAGATGGCGTTGGGGGTAGACAGGTTGCGCCTTGGTTGTGAAGACACAAACCATATTCAGTGGAAAAATTCTAAAGTAGGTATCAAATCAGGAAACCAATTGTTCCGCCATCAGCAGCATCTGAATAATTTCTCTTCCATCCGTATTGCTCAACACTTTAGAACAAGCCCTTTCGGGATGTGGCATCATACCAAACACATTGCGGTTGACATTACAAATACCGGCTATGTTGCGGATGGAACCATTGGGATTGGCTGCTGTCGTTTTATTTCCCTTTTCATCGCAGTAATAAAATATAACTTGGCCGTTGGCTTCTAGTTCATTCAATGTTTTTTCATCAGCGTAATATCTTCCTTCGCCATGTGCCACCGGTATCTTATATATTTTTTCAGACGCATTAGTAATGAAAACATTTTTACAAACAAATTGCTGGTTGCCATTGCGGAGCAAAGCACCTGGCAATAAATGCGACTCGCATAAAATCTGGAAGCCATTGCACACCCCAAACACTTTTCCACCGGCATTGGCAAATTCAATCACACTCTGCATCATCGGACTAAAACGGGCAATGGCACCACAACGTAAATAGTCACCATAAGAAAACCCACCGGGAAGAATGATACAATCTTCTGTAGTAAATTTCGACAGGTCTTTATCCTTATGCCAGAGCATAGAAACTTGCTGCCCCAAGTCATCGTTTAGGGCATCATACATATCTCTGTCGCAATTAGAACCGGGAAAAACAACTACGCCGAATTTCATGTTTGAGGGGGGTTGAGGAGCAAAGTTAAGAGTACAGAGTCATTAGTTAGGAGTCGGGAGAAAAGAGCTTTAAAATTTAAAAGTTTTACTCAATAAC
>JANORJ010000489.1:0-9080 GCA_031415255.1 Chitinophagaceae bacterium
ACTGACACTACAGTTGATGTAGTAGAAGGTATGCAATTTGACCGTGGTTATATTTCTCCCTATTTCGTTACAAACAGCGAAAAAATGGAAGTAGAGTTGCAGAATCCTTACATATTAATTTATGATAAGAAGATTTCTGCCATGAAAGACATTCTTCATATACTGGAGAAAGTAGCTCAAAGCGGTCGTCCGTTATTAATTATTGCAGAAGATCTGGAAGGCGAAGCATTAGCAACATTAGTTGTAAATAAATTGCGTGGCACTATTAAAGTTGCTGCTGTTAAAGCTCCGGGATTTGGTGATAGAAGAAAAGAAATGCTTACTGACATTGCTATCCTGACTGCAGGAACTGTTGTTAGCGAAGAGTTAGGTCATAAATTAGAAGGTGCTGATTTAACTACGTTAGGTTCTGCTTCTTCAGTTACTATTGATAAAGACAACACAACCATCGTTGGTGGCAAAGGCAAGAAAGCCGACATTACTGCTCGTGTAAATCAAATAAAAGCACAAGTAGAAAACACTACTTCTGATTATGATAAAGAAAAATTACAGGAACGCCTGGCTAAATTAGCTGGTGGTGTTGCTGTACTTTATATCGGTGCTGCTACAGAAATGGAAATGAAAGAGAAGAAAGACCGTGTTGACGATGCACTTCATGCAACAAGAGCTGCGGTAGAAGAAGGTATTGTTCCAGGTGGTGGTATTGCTTACATCCGTGCTATTGAAAGCTTGGATGCAAAAGTTCGTGGACAATTAGAAGACGAGCAAACTGGTATGTTAATCGTTCGCCGTGCATTGGAAGAGCCTCTTCGTCAGATTGTAGCTAATGCTGGTATCGAAGGTTCTATCGTTGTACAAAAAGTGAAAGAAGGTAAAACTGATTTCGGTTTTAATGCAAGAACAGAAGTTTACGAAAACCTGCTGAAAGCTGGTGTAATTGATCCTACAAAAGTTACCCGTATTGCATTGGAAAATGCAGCTTCAATCGCTGGTATGTTGCTTACTACAGAATGTGTGGTAGCTGATAAGCCTAAGAAAGAAGAGGCACATGCACATGGCGCACCTGACATGGGCGGCATGGGTGGTTATTAATTCGATATTACCTCTTGCAAGAGGCAACGGATAAAAAGAGAATCCCGTTTCTGTATTTTGACGCAAGTCAATATAGAGGCGGGATTTTTCATTGACCAACCGAAAAATTACGATGGAGGATAGATGAAATATCGCTACTTTTAATACTTGTTTTTTGAGCCCTGATTACTTTAAAGGCGATGTTTGTTTCGCATTTAATAATTTATTACCTAATTCTATACCATGAGAAAACTTTCTCTTCAATTATTTGCGGTTTTATTTTCAGTAGCATCATTTGGTCAACAGCATAATTTCTGGACATTAACAGACGAATCTACCGTAGGGAAAAATTTCTTCGCAACATCACAAAGGCCACCTGTTTATAAAATTTTTCAATTAAGCGATGCAGCTTTTAAATTGACACTGCTGCAGGCTCCTTCTGAAAAACTGGTATCAGCATCTCATTCGTCATTTATTGTTTCCTTTCCCCTACCAAATGGCGGGGTGGAGCAATTCAGGATAGTAGATGCTCCTGTAATGGATCAGGCATTAGCTGCTCGTTACCCCGGTATCAATTCCTATGCAGGCCAAGGAATAGAAGACCCATCATCAACTATCAGGTTTGATGTTTCTCCTCAAGGGATGAATGCGATTATACTTTCTGCAAAAAGACCCACTATTTATATTGATAAATTGGAAGGGAATTATTACCGGGTTGTTAGTCGCAAAGATATTTTGGACTATCCCAGTCATTTTCAATGTCTGACAGAAGATAAAAAACAAATGTCAGCAAATGGTATAAGCAGGCCAGAAGATGCCGATGATGGCAAATTGAGAACCTATCGCCTTGCAATGATATCGAGTGCTGAATTTTCTAATCATTTTATTCCCTCTGCTTTGCCAACACTAGCAGATAGCATTGCGGTGGTTATTGCAGTTCAAAACAGTCATGTAACAAGAACGAATGCAGTGTTCGAAAGAGACTTTGGAGTAAGGCTTGTATTGGTTGCTAATAATGATTTGCTTGTTTATTTCGACCCGGCTACAGATCCGGTTAATAATCCTAACAACCCATCGCAAACACCTTTACATACTGCCATTACAACTGCTATTGGAAGTGCAAACTTTGATATTGGCCATACGGAATGTAAATCAACAAGTTTTGGAAACAATAATGGAAATGCCGGATGTATAGGTTGTGTTTGTACAGATGCCAATAAAGCCAGAGGATTTACCTCTTACAACAACCCTTCTTTATTGGAGTTTTTTGTAATTGATTATCTGACTCATGAAATTGGTCACCAATTTGGTGCTAATCATACTTTCTCATTTCAATTAGAAGGAACAGGAGTAAACGTAGAGCCGGGTAGCGGCGTAACTATTATGGGTTATGCAGGCATCACAGGTTCTACTGATGTGGCAGCACATAGCATTGAACTTTTCTCGGTGAAAAGTATAGAACAAGTTACCAATTATATTAAAACCGGCAATGGTGCCAGTTGTGCTGTTGTTACTACTACAGGCAACACAGCTCCTGCAGTTAATGCAGGTGCTGATTACACAATTCCACGTTCTACACCCTTTAAGTTAACAGGTACCGCTAGTGATGTTGATGCTGCTGATGTACTTTCTTATAACTGGGAACAAATAGATAATAGGTCTGGTGCATTCTCAAGTATTCCCAATGCATCGGCCACAGATGGACCTATGTTCAGAACCTATCTGCCATACACCACACCTGTAAGAACATTCCCTGAAATACCATACATATTAAGTGGAGCTAATGGCTTTCAATGGGAAGTACTTCCTGCTGTTGGCCGCCCATTGAACTTCCGTTTCATTGCTAAGGATAATCATCCGGGAGGTGGTAATAATAAAACAGATGATATGGTGGTGAACGTTGATGGAACCACCGGCCCTTTCAGCGTTACTGTGCCTAATACTGCCGTAACATGGACTGGCGGGGCTACAGAGACCGTTAGCTGGTCTGTTGCCGGCACCACCGGAGCACCTGTTAACTGTGCCAATGTGAACATACTTTTTTCATCTGACGGAGGAAATACATTCAGCATGCTGCTGGCCAATACACCTAATGATGGTACAGAAACGGTGACTTGTCCCGGCATCACCTCTTCAACCGCCAGAATAAAAGTAGAAGCAGTCGGAAATATCTTTTTTGATATTTCAAATACAAATTTCAACGTAGCTCCACCACCTAATAGTTTTGATTTTACCAGTCCAGCACCAGCCGTGTCCACTTGCCCTGCAGGTTTATCTATGAACATAACTTTAGGAACTTTTCAAAATGGAATATTTCCTACACCGGTTGTTCTTACTGCCAATGGGAATCCAGGTGGTACTTCTGTAAGTTTTTCGCCTAATCCTGTAATTCCAGGTAACAATACTGTTGTTACACTGAGTAACACAAACACATTAGCCCCGGGTTCGTATATCATAACGGTTACAGGCACTGCTGGTGTGATTGTCCGAACAAGAAATATTACTTACACCATTCTTGCCGCAGTAAGTCCCACAATTAATACCCAACCAGTGGATAAGATGATTTGTGTGGGAGGGAGTACTTCATTTTTTATTGCCACAACGGGTGCCAATTCATTTCAATGGCAGGTAAGCACAGATGGCGGCAGCTCATTTAATAATATTTCTAATGGCGGTGTTTATTTAGGAACAGCGGCTCCGCTTTTAATTATTACCGGAGCTACTGCAGCAATGAATAATTACAAGTATCGTTGTTTGGCAACAGGCACTTGTACAGCCCCGGTTCCCTCTTCCGCAGCAACGCTAACTGTCATCAATCCAGTTAGCATATCAGGAACTGGTCAGCCAGTCTCTTCTGTAACTTGTTCGGGGGGCAACATCAGCTACACCGTAACGGGTACCAGTACGCTACCTGTTATTTATCAATGGCAGGAAGATAGGGGATTAGGTTTTACAAATATCACCAACGGTGGTATGTATGCTGGTGCTACCAGTGCAACGCTTACACTTACAGGAGTTTCAGCAGCAATGAATGGATACCAGTATCGCAGTCTGTTATCTAATGCAAGTTGTACAGTACCTACGGTTTCAAACGGTGCTTCATTAACTGTTCGGCAGTTACCGACAGTTACACTTGTTGCTGCACCACTAACCAGCCTGTTGCCGGGACAAACTACCAGGCTTACAGCATCACCGACTGCTGCAACGGGAGGAGCTTTATCCATAACCTGGTATCATGGTAGTAATGTTGTAACCAATAGCGGCAATACGAGGTTAATAAATATTGATAGTATTGGAGAGTACAGCGTTAAAATTGAAGAAACATTTTCCAGTCCTGCATTAGTATGTTCTAATCAATCAACGATTGTAAAAATAACTGCTACACCGAGCAATAAATTATTCATCTTCCCAACACCCAACGATGGAAGATTTACTGTATCATATTTCAACGCTGAAGAAGTAAGCACCAAGCGAATGATTTCCCTTTACGATTCGAAAGGGGTTGTCGTTTATAGCAGGGAATTTTCTGTTGCAGGTCCTTACACTTTGCTGAGTATCGACATGGAAGCTGCTATCCGGGGAATCTACTTTTTGATGGTTAGTGATGTAAGTGGTAAGAGGCTGGCAGTAGGAAAAGTGCATATCCGGTAACAATCGGACAAAGCTAAAATATGAGAAGTCCCGTTTTGAAAGAGACGGGACTTTTTTTTATTTACTAATGATTTTTATTTCTACCCTCCGGTTCTTCATTTTTTCATCCTCCGTTTTTTCGGGCCAGGAATAAATGGGAGAGGAGTGACCGAAGCCTTTATAGGAAACTCTTTTTGAATCAATATTGTTTTTGATAAGGTAATCTCTTACTGCTTTTGCTCTTGCTTCCGATAAATTATTAATGCCAGTTTCTGCATCAAGTCCGTCTCCGTCATATTGCTCGCAGCAGATATGCCCTTCAATTCTGATAACAAGTTTCGGATATGTTTGCATGGCGTCTAATAATTCTTCGAGCATCGGTGTTGATTCCGGTAGAAACTGGTGCATGCCACCAAAGAAATTAATGTTGCGTAAAATAATATTTGTTCCTATGGTAATGGTTGAGTCGGCCAGTTTTTCTGTAAGTGATTTATCTTTATTACCCGTCGCATAAATGATCTTTATCTCCACCCGCCGGTTCAGGCTACGTTCTTCCGGCGACAGGTTTTTATTTAGTGGTATATTTTCGCCGTGTGCTTCCACTACTTTAATGTCTTGTTGATTCCATCCGATGCTCAACAGGTATTTGTTTACGGCTTGTACCCTTTTTGCCGAGAGCTTGTCGTTATAAGCATTTTCACCAATGGCATCACAATGGCCATGTAGTTCAATACGGTCTGCCACATCAAGTGAATCAGTAAGACTGTCCAACGTTGCCCTAGAAGAAGTGGTTAATTCCCATTTGTCAAATGCAAAATGGAGATGTATTGAAGGGGGAGATTGAGTCCATGCAGAAATGGATACCTGAAGCAACAGCAAACTCAAATAAAGTTTTATACGCATACTAAAGTGAAGAAGGTGCTTGTCAATGATTTAGCTACCAATACTTATCTATAACGCAGGGGATGCAAATTTCTTGCATCTTGCATCGGTCACTCCTTGTTTTAGACTACCTTTGCCGCCTTAAAATAAGTATTAAATGATAAGTGTAAAAGACCTAAAACTCGCCTACGGCAAACGGGTATTGTTTGAAGAAGTGAACCTTAATTTCCTGAAAGGCAATTGCTATGGTGTAATTGGTGCCAACGGAGCCGGAAAAAGTACATTCCTGAAAATACTAAGCGGAGAGATTGAACCGAACAAAGGCTCTGTGGATATAACTCCCGGCGAAAGGATGGCCATTTTAAAACAAAACCAGTTTGAGTTTGATGGAGAAGCAGTGTTGAATACAGTTATGATGGGTCACACCAAACTATGGGCTATTGCTAAAGAGAGAGAAACCATTTATGCCCTAGCTGATTTTACAGAAGAAGATGGAATGAGGGCTGGTGAGCTGGAAGGTGAGTTTGGCGAAATGGGTGGCTACACTGCAGATAGCGATGCAGCTGTTTTATTAAGCGAATTGGGAGTGGGAGAAGAATACCATCAGTCGCTGATGAAAGATATTCCTTCTAATTTAAAAGTAAGGGTGTTGCTGGCGCAGGCCATATTTGGTAATCCCGATATTTTATTATTGGATGAACCTACCAACGGTCTGGATATTGAAACGATTGGTTGGTTAGAAAACTTCTTAGCGGACTATGAAAATATTGTATTGGTGGTGAGCCATGACCGTCACTTTTTAGATGCCGTGTGTACCCATGTGGCAGATGTGGATAGGCAGAAAGTAAAAATCTTTACCGGTAACTATACTTTCTGGTACGAATCATCACAATTGATGGCCCGCCAGGTAAATGATAAGAATAAAAAAACAGAAGAGAAACGTCAGGCATTGATTGACTTTATTGCCCGTTTCAGTGCCAATGCAAGTAAGAGTAAGCAAGCCACATCGAGAAAGAAGGCATTGGAAAAACTTTCATTGGAAGAAATAGAACCGAGTTATAGAAAATATCCCGGCATCATTTTTCAGCCATTGCGGGAAGTAGGTAACCAGATTTTAAATATAGAAAAATTAACCAAATCTGTTGATGGTCGTATATTATTTAAAGATGTAACCTTTACTGTTAACAAAGGAGATAAAATCGCTTTGCTTAGCCGTGACCCATTAGCGGTTACCAGCTTCTTCAATATTGTTACCGCAGATACAATGGCTGATAGTGGTTCTTACGAATGGGGAACAACTGTTACACATGCCTACCTGCCGCAAGAGAATAACCAGTTTTTTAATAGTAAGGATAATTTGATGGATTGGCTGCGTCAATATGTACCAGACCATGTGAAAGATGTTGACGAACCCTTTCTAAGGGGTTTTCTTGGTAAAATGTTATTCAGTGGTGATGATGTGATGAAGATGACCAATGTATTGAGTGGTGGAGAAAAAGTTCGTTGTATGCTCAGTAAGATGATGCTGCAAAGTCCCAACGTTATTTTGCTTGACCAGCCTACCAACCACCTTGATCTTGAAAGTATTCAGAGCTTCAACGAACAGTGTACTGAATATAAAGGCATCGTTTTATTAACGAGCCATGACCATACTTTTATGCAAACTGTTGCCAACCGTGTTATTGAATTAACACCAAAAGGAATTATAGACAGGTTGATGACCTTTGATGAATACTTGGTAGATGACAGGGTGAAGACGTTGAAAGAAGATTTGTACAAATAATAATTAGTAATTAATAATTGATTCCCGTTTCGTAAGAGGCGGGAATTTTTTTGTGTTTCCCACAAAGACACGAAGGCACTGAGTGTCGCTAATTATTTAAAATTTCACTTTGTTTTTTGTGGCTTTGTGGGATATACTTCCTTTTTCCTTATCTTCCTTTCTCAATTATGTCCACCACTTCATCTCTTGCAAAAAAAATTGGTTTCTGGTCTGCTACTGCTATCATCGTGGGTAGTATTATCGGCTCCGGTGTGTTTATGAAGCCGGCAAGTATGGCTGGACAGTTAGGTTCGCCAATATGGTTAACGGTGATATGGGTAATTGCCGGAATTTTTTCTTTATTCGGTGCATTAGTATATGCTGAGCTTGGGGCGATGATACCCGAAACAGGCGGTATCTATGTTTATTTCAGAAAAATGTTCGGTGATTTTGTTGCTTACCTGTATGGATGGGCAGCTTTTTCGGTTATAAATACGGCGGCGATAGCAGCTATTGCATTCGTTTGTGCACAATATGCCGATTACTTTTTGCACTTGCCAAGTTTTAGTGAGGTGACAGAGCAATCTGTTGTCTGGCATTTACCTTTTGTCGGTGATTTATTTCCATTGAAAAATTTTGGTGTCAAATCGTTAGCGATAACATTGGTTGCAGGGCTAACCTGGTTAAATTATCGAAGTGTAAAGGCAGGAAGTTCGTTTCAGCTTATTTCTACCATTGTAAAAATTGGAGTGATTGCAGCATTAGTATTTGGTATTTTCTTTTTTGGGAATGGTTCTGTAGATAATTTTTTTCATGCAGAAAATCCCAAGCAGGGTGCGGTATTATTTGGTGGTATTATGGCTGCATTAACTGGGGCCTTCTTTGCTTATGATGGCTGGATTAATATCACTTTTATAGCAGGCGAAATAAAACAGCCACAACGAAATATTCCAAAGAGTTTGTTTACCGGGGTTATAGCCTGTATCATTATTTACATATTAGTAAACCAAGCATATTTGTATGTGTTGCCGGTAGAGAAAATTGCTGCCTCTTCATTAGTAGCTTCAGATGCAATGAGTATTGCCATCGGCAATACTGGTGGAGCAGTGGTGGCCGCTATGATTGTTATTTGTACGCTGGGTGCTATCAACGGAAATATTATGGCGACCACAAGAGTTACGTATGCCATGGGAAAAGATAAAGCGTTTCTGCCCTGGGCAGGTAAAGAACATAAACGTTATCAAACTCCCGGCAATGCGTTGTGGCTGCATGCAATCTGGATTTCGGTGCTTATTATCTCCGGCTCATTTGATATGCTGGCAGATATGATGGTGTTTGTATCATGGATAGCATATGGAATGGGTGCGGTTGGTATTTTTATGCTACGCAAAAAAATGCCACAGGCTGAAAGACCGTATAAAATCTGGATGCATCCGTTTGTAACGTTATTGTTTATCGGCTTTACAGCATTTTTTCTCATCATCACGGTGTATAATGATATAACGAATTATATCAACGACCGTCAACCTGTTGTCAACTCTCTGTTAGGAATAATTATTGTGGCATTGGGCATTCCCTTTTTCTTTTATTTCAGGAAGAAGAAATCCTGACTGGCCGGAAAGTAAAACACTTTTAATGCCTTGATTCTTTGTGTACATTCGTAGCATAACCTCAATAGTATGAAAACAGTTATCATAACCGGTGCTTCCGGAAACCTGGGACAAGCCGTTATTAA
>JANORJ010000490.1:0-2921 GCA_031415255.1 Chitinophagaceae bacterium
TTCCCGTACAGCATCGCAAGCAATCAGTAATGTGCTGATGCCTTTGTTGCTGGAAGCAGGTGAAGAAGGCGGATTTGAAAAATTAGTCTGGCATAAACTGCATCTTCGCAGTGGTATCTATCTATTTAAAGGGGCATTGACTAATTTTTACCTCAGCCAGCGATTTGATTTGAAATACACTGATTTGAATTTGCTGATTGCAAGTCAGCGGTAAATGCCGTCTGACTCCCGCAAAAAGCGGGACAGGCTGTCCCGGTCTGACGGGTATCATCAATTATTTAGGAATCAGGCAAAGCCAAGGTTAAGAACGCAGTTCAAAAGAATTAATCCTCCTCGTCCTTTCTTTCATCAATGCAATTGCTTCATCTTTTGATTGAAACATAGTGCCGTTAATGTTAACTAAGTTGTCGGCCAGTTTATCGTAACGTTTTGTGAGTAGCCATATAAAAATGTGGAGGTAATGTATGCCATCAAATACAATCGCCTTGTTGGCAGCAAACTCATCTTTTCTTTTTAAAAACTCTTCTGGCATTTCAGTATAGTGCATGCCGGGCCTCAGGTGGTGAACAATATGGTAGCCATCATTCCAGCATTTTTTATTGTAAACGGTATTGATGCAGTTGATGGAACTAGTGTAAAGGTTATCCGGTTCGTTGGCATCAATAAATGAATGCTGCGCCCAGTTGCCCAGCATCATAACTAAACGAGCAAATAGCAAAGGAACAATGAATACAAGCAAAGTAGCCTTTAAATTTACAAAACACATACCTATGCAAAATGCCAGGTAAATATATTCGCCGGCAGTCAGCCGCTGATATAATTTTTTTCTTTTACGGTTAAATAAATAACGGATGGTATTGATTACACCCACTGAAATGAATTTTAAAAAGTAGGCGAGAAAATCCTTCACACTATCTCTTTGATAATTCATGGTGCTGCTGGTATCGTCGGGCATATTATTTTCAATGTGGTGCATACCCATGTGGTGACTGAAATATCCTTCGGGTGCATGACCAAACAGCGGACAGATTATCCAGGTAATATAAGAATTCAGCGGTTTTTGAAAAGGGGCTTTAAACAACTTTCTATGACAAAGACAATGAAACATTAATCCAAAACTGCCTTTGAAATAAAATTGAGACACATAGAAATAAGGAATAGCTAGAGCCCACCACCACCAGCCCGTTAATACGGGAGTGAATAAAAGAATGGCTGCGGGCAACACCAGCAAATGGATAGTGGTAAGCAAATAAATGAAAGGCAAATCTCTTTTGTCATTCATTATCCGCAACCAGAATTTATCGTACTGGGTGAATTTTTCTTTTGGTACGTAAATAGGGTCGGTAAGTGTAGTTGAAAGGGTCTTCATGATTGGGGTAAAATTACACGGATTTTGGCATTTTACACGGATTGTACAGATTGAGTCTTTTATATTAATAATCCTTAATAGAATAGAGAATTAATTGTATTAAAAATCAGTGTTAATCTGAATAAAAAAAATCCTAAAATCCGTGCTACTTATTTTGGCTTGTACTTGGCTTCTGCAAGTATCTTGCTGGCTTCAGTTTTCATCACATCTTGTGGTGTCATACCGGGGTTTTTGCCTGCAAATTTTTTAACAATTTGCCAGCCTATCCATTGCCCCATATTGCCGGGCGAAAATTCTTGCGAAAAGCCTTGTGTAAAAGGGGACTCTCCAATATAGGTTTGTATAATGGCAGGGTTGAGTGAGTTAAGGTCTTCATTTTTTACGAGATAGCTCCATATCAGGCCTTCGTTTTCATTGCACCAGTTAAGTTGCTGCTGAGTGTAACCTGTTTTAATGGAATCAGCCGTTGTCGGTAAAAATTTATCAAGGAGAAACCATTGTTTTCCTTTCTCAATCATTTGTTCTATCAATGGCTTGCCCTTGCTTTTGTCTGCATAGATATCGCTTACAATTAATTGCATGGCATCGCCAATAATATATTCTTTGCTGAACCGGCGGCTGCGATAACCGGGAGCCACGTTTTCAATAAAAAAAGGTTCATTATAAACAGAGAATTTTTTACCCAAATAAAATTGCAGACTGATGCCTAAGAAATCTGGCCCCAGAAAATCAGGAGTAGGGCCGGTGTCGGATTGTGCCATCGCATCTACCGGGCCGGCAATAGTAACAATGGTGGGTACTTTATAAGATGGGAAATAATATTTTACAAATTGAAAACTTTTTTTAAACTCTTTCTCAATATCATCAGTGGTTTTAAAAACAGTGTTTACTGTGTCGTACAAACCACCGCTAAGGCTGATAAAACGTTTAATACCCGGAACTGCTGAAGCACTGTCAAGACCGAGAATATTTTGAAGAAATATGCCGGTAACATCAGGGTACTTTTTATTGAGGGTTTTTAATCCCGGCCAAATATTATTAGTATCAATGGCAAAAAATTCTCTGTCAAATCGTTCAAGTTTAATGTCCACTTTTATGTCAGAAACATCAGGAATGTCTTTCTTGTCATTGTTACAGGCAAAAAGCAAAACGGTAAGTATGAATGCAAGGATATTTTTTTTCATGATAACTAAAAATGAAAAGTTGAAAAGGATGTTGCTTGCGAAGATAATACAGGAACACGGATGACACAGATTTAACGGCAATGATATACAAAGAGTCAGTAAATAAAAGTATGTTATTAAAAATCAAATTCTTTGACTGGTAAATGACTGCTAATAAAAACGATTACACCAATCAAGTAGATAGCAAAGTTGGCGAAATATTGCCCCTTCTTTCAGGATTAAGCTATAACGCTATTGAAGATATTTTAAACAAGGTTAAAGAGGTGATAAAAACTATGCCTGTAACTGTTTCAATACTTCAGGCTTAATTGTTATTGACTTTATGTGTGCATTACTTCCAAAACACTCTTTGCCAATTGCTCTAAAAA
>JANORJ010000491.1:0-1569 GCA_031415255.1 Chitinophagaceae bacterium
GTAAGCAAAATATTCTCATCCAATAAGTAATATGGAAAAAGACTTTACATAGCACGGAACCTATACTATTATATTTTGGTCGTTTTTTTCTAAGTATGAGGAGAGTAACAAGACCTGACAATACTATTCGGTAAACAGAGCAATCCAAAAAAAAACTACTGAAACTCCGGTATTAGGTACTTGGAGCATATAATAGGTTTTACTGGTTAATAAATCCCAGGCAAATACCAAAGCAAATCGAAAACAAGATGACTTATTAAACGTCACATTTAGTTGCCGATTATTATTCTATATACCTATAAGCATAGGTAGAGAAACCTTCATCACTATTATACCAACTCAAAGTATCTTTTTGGATAGTAATTTTTCCAAAGACAACGACGGTATCTCGGTCAAGAAATTTTACTATTAAAGTATCCCTATTAAGCCTATATGGGTGTGCAGAACTCAGGTGATAAAAAAATATTGAATCGACTCCTATGTCCATGCCTGGCGACCCCTCTCCACCACCCCATTTACCCATAAGTTTTTTCCTCAAAGAATCATAATAGCTTTTTAAAACCGGGTCTTTTTCTGGATGTGCAGTTCCATTGGGAGTCTGCGTACAGCTTACCAGTAAAAGAAAAATAGATACAAAATAGATTTTAAAATGCACAGATAGTTCAAAATTAGACCTTTTCCTCCCCATATCTCAATTAGCATATATGTGCCAACAAATAGTTCAAACAGGCGTTAGTTTCAGTAAATTTGCCTTCTAAACAATTAGCTATGCCTGTTCAGGATTTTGAACAATTATTTCAGGAAAAGATAGACAAGGAAACCAAGATTGAACCTAAAGACTGGATGCCGGATGCTTATCGCAAAACCAACATCCGCCAGATAAGCCAACATGCCCATAGCGAAATAGTGGGTATGCTTCCTGAAGGCAACTGGATCTCAAGAGCACCATCGCTTAAAAGAAAAGCCATTCTCATTGCCAAAGTGCAAGATGAAGCAGGCCATGGTTTGTATTTATATTCTGCTGCCGAAACCTTGGGCATGAGCCGTGAAGAAATGATTAACGACTTGAATAGTGGCAAAGCAAAATACTCTTCCATTTTTAATTATCCCACATTAACATGGGCAGATATGGGTGCTGTTGGCTGGTTGGTAGATGGCGCAGCTATACTAAATCAAGTAATGCTTTGCAGAACTTCATACGGTCCGTATGCAAGAGCAATGGTAAGAATATGTAAAGAAGAAAGCTTTCATCAGCGTCAGGGCTTTGAAACGTTATTAGTATTAAGCAGAGGTACTGATGAACAAAAAGCCATGTGTCAGGATGCCATTAACCGCTGGTGGTGGCCATCGCTTATGATGTTTGGTCCACGGGATAGTGAAAGCACCAATAGTGACCAGAGTATGAAATGGAAAATAAAAAGAAAAACGAATGATGAATTGCGCCAGCAATTTATTGATATGGCTGCGGAGCAGGTAAAAGTATTGGGCATGACATTGCCTGACGACAAACTAAAATGGAATGCTGAAAGAAAACATTACGACTTTGGCGAAATAGACTGGAACGAATTC
>JANORJ010000492.1:0-8903 GCA_031415255.1 Chitinophagaceae bacterium
GAAATTGCTAACTCTACCTGAACACCTCTTTTGCTTCCCAGCAATTCATGCCATTCATCTACTGCAATTATTTTCAACGGTCTGAATATTTCCGCATACCCTTTTTGTGCCAATAGCAAGTGCAAACTTTCAGGAGTGATAAGCAGGATTTCCGGCATCTGTTTTTTCTGTCGTACTCTTTCTGCTGTTTCCGTATCACCGTTTCTTATTCCTATTTTCCAACTCATCCCCAATTCTGCAATTACTTCTTGCATAGCCCGGCCAATATCTTTGGCTAATGCCCGCAAAGGGGTAATCCATAATAATTGCAGCCCGTTGTTCTTTTTATTTGCATAATCAGCCGGATTGTTGTTGATAAATTGAATAAGTGAACCTAGAAAAACGGAATAAGTTTTGCCACAGCCTGTTGGGGCATTTACTAAACCACTTTCACCATTAGAAATTTGCTGCCAGGTTTGTTCCTGAAAAGCAAATGGTTTATTGCCTTTAAGTAAAAGCCATGCTGTAATGATATTATATCCTGTTGTTGTTTGCAATACTGAAAATATAGTGCAAACTTAATCCCCTGTTCTCAAATAGTAGTAAATCTACGACAGGCTTGCATTTCCGGGGAACCGGTATTACTTTTACAGTCCTGAGAAATCACTTTCACAGATTTCTTACTTATAATCCAATTTCCTAAAAAAAGACGGTCAGTACAAACCTGAAGTGAATACTCGGGTAAATTCCTTTGTACTAAAAATCCACCTACAGCGAGAACCGGGTCAATGTAATTTTCATTGACATAAATAGGAAAAGGTATGAAGATTTTTTTCACGCAAACTGTAGCCACGACTAATCCAATTGGGCATTTATCAAAAAATAAAGCTCAGCAAGGAAAACTATATGTAGCACACCGGAATAATGCTATGATTGAGTGTCATTCCAAGGAGTTAAATTCTGGCTACGATTACGAAAGCAACACCAGAAATTATAAAGCTTCTGTATTTAGCACCACCGGCGGTTCGTATTATATTGATGGAGTTCCTGCTATACTTTCACAAGATGATGAAGCTATGCTGTACGAAGGGGAATTAGCAGAATATTATTAATACAGGTTAACAGCTACTGCGTAATCTGGAAAACATTTTAATAGACTCCTTTTAAAACTCCATCTTGCCATTTCAGGAAATAAAGTTTTTTGTTTTCAAAATAATCCAGCGTCATATTCTGTTTGTTCAGCACAGGTTGAATATCAAAATCTGTAAATATTTTGGTGTATTTATTAGCCAGATTGGATGATAAGTCGGTTTTATGCAACAGCAGCATTCGGGCAAACCGGAAGGTTACTTCATATCCTCGAAAAACCATATCACTAGGGCGGGCAAACATAATTTTATTGAACCTGTTTGTAATACTCTGACTTACTTTATCAATTTTTGCATTATAGAACGGAGTACTGTAAATAATTTCAAGGCCTTTATATTCTGGTTTATTAAAACCAATTCCATCCCAGGTGGGCATCCCCATTACTGCTGCCAGGTATTTTTGTTTTTTCAGAGCTGCCAGTTGCTGGGTTAATTTTTTTCCGAAATTTTCATCTAGGCTTCCTGCAATACATATTGTTTGATTGACAGTATCGAGGTAGGGTTTTAACTGGTTAAGGGTAAAACTATCGGTCAGTTCTACATATTTCAGTTGTAATGGTACAGCAACTGTGTTTTTCCCAAACTCTTCAAAATAGGTTTTGATGCGGTCTTCTAATTGGCCTTTTCTTCGGAATACGATAATGGGATCTAGCGAGTAATATTTTTGCAGGTGTTTATATATCCCTTCACATTGTGTACGGAGTGTTGGGTTCAGCACTACAAAGTATGGATTAGCGGAAGCATTACCTTCATTCGGAAGATTAGCATTAATAACAGGAATATTTCTTTTGAGACCTGCTTCAGCAAAAAATTTTACTTCGGCACTGCTGCAGTGTACAATAATTAAGTCAACACTGTCAAGTTCAGATTTGTTTAGTAACTGTGACAGGCTTTCTTTCGAAGATTTTGTATCGTACACAAAAATCTCCAGCGGGGCTTTTTCTTTATTCAGCGAATCGAGGGCTAATTGAACACCTTCATAGAACTCCAAACCTGGATTAAAAAATTTGGGGAACACATTCTTTGCATAGCGGTATTCATCATCATAGTCAAACGCAGAATCAAGATACAGCGGTGCAAAAATGGCAATTTTGTGTTTAGGAAAAGAATTTTGTGCTGTAGCAAAAAAAAACAACACCATAAACGAAAGGGCTGATAAAAAAAACTTCTTCATCTTTTGTTATTTAACTACAAACTAAAAAAAATAAACTGTTACTCCCACTCAATCGTCGCAGGTGGTTTGCTGCTAATATCATACACCACCCGGTTTATTCCTTTCACATTATTAATTATCTCGTTGGAGACATTGGCCAAAAACTCGTATGGCAAATGCGACCAGTCAGCCGTCATTCCATCCACACTTGTCACTGCCCTTAATGCAAGGGTAAATTCGTACGTCCTTTCATCACCCATCACCCCCACACTTTTTACCGGCAATAAGATAGCCCCGGCCTGCCAAACCGTTGCATACAAATTCGCATCTTTCAGGGCTTTGATGTACAAGTGGTCTGCTTCCTGCAACAACTGTACCTTTTCTTCTGTAATTTCTCCCAAAATGCGAATAGCCAGTCCCGGCCCGGGAAAAGGGTGACGATCAATCATTTCAGAAGGTATGCCCAGTTCCCTGCCTACTTTTCTTACTTCATCTTTGAATAAGGAACGAAGCGGCTCCACCAGCTCCAAGTGCAAATGCTCCGGCAGCCCACCAACATTATGATGCGATTTTATCATAACCGATGGTCCATGAACAGACACACTTTCTATCACATCAGGATAAATTGTTCCCTGCCCCAGCAAACCAACTCCTTCGATTTTTTTCGACTCTTCCTGGAATACATCAATGAACAAACTGCCGATTACTTTTCTTTTTTCTTCCGGTTCTGTTTTACCTGCAAGGCCATCATAAAACCGTTGTTTGGCATCAATGCCTTTTATATTCAAACCAAGTTCGTTATATGTTTTAATAACAGCTTCAAACTCGTTTTTGCGAAGCACACCATTATCTACAAAAATACCGTAGAGGTTTTTCCCGATTGCTTTATGGATTAATGTAGCCGCAACAGTTGAGTCAACACCACCGCTTAATGCCATGATAACTTTTCTATCACCAATTTGCTTTTTTAATGCTTCAACGGTGTCGGTAATAAAATGTGCCGGAGTCCAATCTTGCGAACAGCCGCATATATTGACTAAGAAATTATTCAGAATTTTTTTTCCTTCTTTGGAATGATAAACTTCCGGATGAAACTGTACACCATACAAAGGGTTTATTTCTGTTCCGTTCTTTTTAAATGCAGCAATAGGAATACTCTCTGTTGTAGCTAATAATTCAAAACCTTCCGGCATTTCTAATATCGTATCGGCATGGCTCATCCACACCTGCGATTTTTCATCCACAGTAGCAAACAGCACATCTTCTTTCTTTCTTTCCAAAATAGCACGGCCATACTCCCTTTTATTACTTTTTTCCACTCGGCCGCCAAAACGTTTGGCCGTTAGTTGTGCGCCATAACAAATACCTAACACTGGAACATTAGAAACGAAATTTTGCACATCAACATCCGGAGCATTTTCTTCATTTACTGAACAGGGGGAACCGGAAAGGATAATACCCTTCAATCCGGGTTCAAAGTCAAATTTTTTATGAAAGGGGATAATTTCGCAATACACATTCGCCTCTCTTACTGCACGGGCAATTAACTGGGTATATTGAGAGCCAAAGTCGAGAATCAGTATTTTTTCCGTCATGGCTGCGAAGATAAGAAAACCCCGTCAGCGGTTGAAAACCCACCCCGTCAGCGGTTGAAAACCCTAACGGCGGTTATATGTAACCTAAGATTACTTTCAAACGTCAAACATGCCGAAAGGTTGCTAATTGAACCTACTTTTGATACCACAAAACCAATCAACATGAAATTTTTCTTTGTTTTATTCATCTCCATTCTATTAGTATCCTGTCATTTTGGAAACCATGATAAAGTACGGGGCAACGGTACTATTAAAACTGAAAACCGTACAGCCGGTTCTTTCACTGGTGTTGATGTTGGTGGTAATATTGACTTGTATGTAAAACAGGATTCTATCCGCAGTGTAAAAATAGAAGCAGATGAAAACCTGCTGCAATATATTGAAGTGAAATTGGAAGGAGATAAATTAGTGATACAACCAAAGGATGGTTATAACCTTTCCGGCAGCAAAGGGATTAAGGTGTATGTTTCTTCTCCTGTATTTAAAACGTTAGAAGCTTCGGGTGCTTGTGATATTATTGGTGAAAATAAAATTACTTGCATCGAACCCATGTATATAGATTTAAGTGGTGCATCAGATGTGAAACTGGAACTGAAAGCTCCGAAAGTAGAAACAACGTCTTCCGGTGCCGGTTCTATTTCATTGAAAGGTGAAACAAAGGATTTTTCTGTCGATGGTTCTGGTAGTACAAATATTAAATGTTTTGAGCTAATGGCAGAAAATACTACGGTGGAATTATCCGGCGCCGGTGATGCACAAGTATATGCTAGTGTAAAGTTGGATGTGCATGTATCTGGTGCTGCTGATGTAAAACATAAGGGCAATGCTGCTGTGACAAAAGAAATTAGCGGGGCAGGGAGTGTGAAGAAGGTTGATTAATTTAAACAAAATTTATTCGGAAATCATGATAAGGTATGTAGTTGCATTCATAATCTCAGTTGCTTGTTGCTGCTTAAGTTCATGTATTAGTGTAAATTATCTATTCAACAGAAATGAAGTAACTCAACAATTTATCATTGTTAAAAAATTTCCTGACAAGTTAGGATATTTTGAAAAGTTTCTTCAAAGGGAGATGACTTCAAAGCACGGGGTTAATAATTTAGTAAATGAGAAAAATGGAGATACAGCCAGAATGATATTTCAACTGACGCAGAATAGTAATATTAATCTTCATACACTAATATACCGATGTGGTGATACGACAGGCTACGATTCAAAAAATAATATATTACTGGTAGGGAAAATAGACCCGGTCGGTAAAATTGATACACTACTGTATCAAAAAAATGATAAAAAAATTATTGATAAGTCAAAGAAAAAAATATTTTTCTTTTGGAAAAAATACTACCTCAATTATTAAGTATTAAAGACTCACATACTTCACCGTAATCTTTATATCCCTGTTTCTTCCCTTATCATCCGTACAGGAAATCTTCACCGGCCCTTCTTCCGGCACAAAGAATTGTTTTTCACCGGCATTACTACTTTTGAAAAACTTATTGTTGATATACCAATACACTTTGCTTACATCATTCGCCGTTTTGCAAATCAGCTGTAAAGGTTCAGGGTCTTTTTTATTAATTAAATATTCAGTTCCATTAACGGGTGAAGTAATAGCAGGGGCAGCCCCTTTAAATATCAGTTCACATTCAGGATTGTGTGTGGGTATTTTTTGATAGGCAATCCTATTTTCTTCAAACCATGATTGCATATCAGGTTCCACAACTTTATACCATTTCTTTTTATATCCTGTTTCCGGAGCACAGCTTTTACAATAAGAAATTTTTTCACTGGCATTTATCATTGTTTCCTGCCAGTTATTACAAACTTTGGTAGAAGAAATCAACGGAATAAAATAGTCTGTTACCAAACTGGTACAATGCTCAGAAGGAACCAGACCGGTTTCGCTGCACACCTGCCGTATATCACAATCTTTGGGTTGGGTAAACCATTCTTCATCGCTGTCGTAATCAATCGTATTGAAAATTTTAAACAACAATGGCGTAGCAATGTTAGCACCGCTTAAATCGGCTGCACCTACACCAGAAAAATTACCAGTCCAGATACCAATTGTATAGGTTTTATTGTAACCAATACTCCAGGCATCTTTTTTTCCATAGCTGGTGCCGGTTTTCCAGGCAATCTTTGGCATCTTTTCGGTAGCAGACCAGTTCAGTGGAAAATCCGGCCTGTTTATTTTCGATAAAATTTCATTTATCATATAATTAGCAGCCGGGCTTATCACTGTTGATTTATTATAGGCCGTATCATTTTGAGTATAGGAAGGAGTGATATAATTTCCATCGTTTGCAAAAGATGAAAACAAACCTGTCAGTTCTTCCAATGTAGTTCCACAGCCACCCAATATCAGAGACAAGCCAAGTTTTCTCCTATCTTTTTGTATTTGCCTGAAATTACAATTAGATAGTTTCTGAATCATTTTTTCATGTCCAATTAATTTCAATCCCTTTACTGCAGGAATATTTAATGAATGTTCCAGTGCATATTCTACCGTAACATATCCATTGAATTTTTCATCATAGTTCTCCGGCGCATAGCCACTATAATTTACTGCTACATCAGTCATTATTGTTTTGGGAGTAAGCAATCCTTCATCAAAACACATCGCATACATCAATGGCTTTAAAGTGCTTCCGGGTTGACGTACTGCATTTGCTCCATTTACCTGCCCCCCATCAGTTGTATCATGAAAATCGGAAGAACCAACATAGGTAATTACCTTATGCGTCTTGTTGTCAATAATAACAACTGCTGCATTTTTGATATTCCGTAATCGTTGTGTTCGAATATAATCCTGAACTAGTTTTTCAGTTTTTAATTGAGTATTTAGATCAATATTGGTTTTTATAATATTACCACCTTGCTTTTTTAGTTTGTAAGAAAGGTGAGGAATATAATGCGGCACAGTTCCCCTTTTTGCATTTAATGGCTCAGCTAAAGCATCTTCAATTTCTTTTTGGGTAAATACATTCCGCCCTGCAAATTTTTCTAACCATCGGTTTCTTTCTTTTACAATAAAGTCATTGTTCCGGCCGGGAATCATAACACCAGGTTTATTGGGTATTATGCTCAACGCTGTTATTTCTGCCAGTGAAAGGTGGTCAGGATTTTTATTAAAATAAAGAAAGGAAGCTGCTTTCACCCCTTCAATATTGCCTCCATAGGGAACAAGATTCAGATACATTTGAAGGATTTCCTTCTTGCTGTATTTTAGTTCTAATTGCAAAGCCCGGAACATTTCCCGCAGCTTGCTCCACATATTTCTTTTCCCAGGTTCCAGCATTTTAGCTACCTGCATGGTAATTGTGCTGGCACCAGACATCCGGCGCATATGAAAGATGTTGCTGAACAAAGCCCTTATAACGGCAAAAGGGTTGACACCAGGGTGAGAATAGAAGTGCCTATCCTCTTTAGCGATGATGGTTTTTTGAAGCAACGGCGAGATTTCTTCCAGTTCCGTTTTCATCCGCCATTTCTGGTCTGTGGTAAGGTAGGAGTTTATTACTACTCCTTTATTATCAGTGATAATGGTGGAGTATTCAATCTTATCCCGCAGGGGAAAAATCCAGTTCAGGACGAAGAACAAAGCGATTAACCCAAGAAAGACAATACTCAGCCTTTTAAAAAGCCGGAGAACTCCTTTTTTGGTAATACTAAATTTATTTTTTTTCATGAATGTATAATGCTGCTGGCTGGCATCTATACTGATGCAAAAAAGCATCGATTGATTTAAACCTGCAATTCACTTAACAAATATTTATCTTCTAAAATTTGCAACTCATATTCCATGTACTGTATCTTTCCTATCAAATTCTTTTCTTCTTGTATGGACTCGTCAGACTTGTCCCGCCCCACCCGGGATATTCCCCCTTAGCTGTTTCAGCCTGCTAATTTCTGCTATTCCCACTATAGGCGGACATGCCTTTAGTGAACCTGCCTGACGGCAGGCAGGAAAGAAATGTACAGCTAAATTTTTTCATCAATTAAATTTCTTTATCTTCTCATTCCATAACTGACCATTTAACCTACACATCTATGCGTATCAAAATCTATTTAGTTCCGCTGATAGCAGCCGGGGCTATTTTTTTGTCATCTTGTAAAAAGAATGCCATTACTCTTTCGTTTACCAATGCAAAAGGCGAAGTGCCGCAACTTGGTAATCTTACGTTCCGTTTCAATAGCTCCTTGGCAAAAGATTCAATGCTCAATGCCTGGGACTCGACCGAGTATATTTCGTTCGAACCCAAAATTGCGGGTAAGTTTCGTTGGGAAAGCCCTGATGAATTGGTGTTCTCTCCATCACACCCCTTGAACCCTGCTACCACTTATAAAGCCAAAGTAAAAAGTGCTGTATTGAAATTCAGCAAATACAATTCTGTAAAGAATGGCGATAAAATTTCTTTCCACACACCCGATCTTACATTGGACAATTCCCAAATTATCTGGATTGGGGAAACCAGTACTTCGGCTGTACCGCAGGTTGATTTATTTTTTAATTACAGGGTAAACCCGGAAAATTTGAAAAGTAAACTGAATATTGAAGTGGAAGGGAAAAAAGCAGATTTCAACATCATAACTATTTCTCCCGATAATAAAATATCAGTTCGTATAAATGGACTGAAAGCAGAGGATAAAGACATTGATACAAAAGTGAATATTCAAAAAGGATTGAAACCTGAAAAGGGAAACACTTCTACTGCCGATGCTATTACCAGTTCGCTTACAATTCCTTCGCCGTATGTGCTGACGATCCAGAATGTGGAATCAGAACATGATGGAATGGAAGGTGTGGTAAGGATTACTACCAGCCAGCAGTTGACAGGTGAAAGCCTGAAATCATTTTTAAAGTTTGACCCCGACCTGGCTTACACCGTGGAGGCGAATGACTATGGTTTCACTTTGCGCAGTGATAAATTTGATACAGAAAAAAGTTATGCATTAACAGTTGTAAAAGGTTTGAGAGGAAAGATTGGCGGTGTAATGAAAGAAGATTATAACGGTGGCGTT
>JANORJ010000493.1:0-3264 GCA_031415255.1 Chitinophagaceae bacterium
AGTGGTTGGCGCCGGTATTAACATTAACCCCAGCGGTCAGAAAGTAAGCTACGAAGATCTGGGTACTACTTTTCAGAGAGATGAGTCATCTAGTTTTAATATTGGTGTAGGCGGTTTTATCCGTAATTATTTTGGCAGCAGCGGTTCGTTTATGCCTTTTGGTCAATTTGGATTTAATGCGGGCATCAGCTCGGCCACTACAGAAGGTTTTAAATATTCTACTGGCACACCAAACTTTAAAACCAGCTACGATGGTAAATCATCTGGCGGTTTTTTTGCTAACGCCACTTTGCAGCTTGGACTAACTAAAATGGTGGGAGAATACACCGGGCTTGATTTTTACCTGGGGTATAATTATTCTTATAATAAAAACACTTTTAAAACCACAACGCTTAGAGATGATGCTCCGTATGACGGAAATCCTGAAACGAGGGCGGAAAATGAACCCACCAGCAAATTCACCAATCATGGTATAATAGTAGGTGTTGGTTTCCAGGTTTTTTTAAAAGGGAAAAAATAAAAGCAATTCAACTGAATAAATAAGAAAGCCCCGCTCATTCGAACGGGGCTTTCTTTATAAAAGAGCTTTCGTTTATTTATTCATCATTTGCTTGGCCTCAATGCTCAAGGTGGCATGTGGCACTGCTCTCAATCTTGCTTTGTCAATCAGCTTGCCGGTAACACGGCAAATGCCATAGGTTTTATTCTCAATCCGCATCATGGCTTTTTCCAAGTGGTCAATGAAAGTAATCTGGCGACTGGCCATCTGGCTCAGCTGCTCTCTTTCCATACTTACGCTGCCATCTTCCATCGTCATGTAGCGGCCTTCATCCATATCGCCACCTTCTTCCTTACGGGTTATTAATCCTTGCAGGTAAGTCAGTTCTTTTTTAGCGGCGTCCAATTTTTTCTGAATAATTTCCCTGAACTCAGTCAGGTCGTTATCAGAGTAGCGCATAGTTGGGCCGGTTGACTGATAAATGGCCTGATCCAATACTGATTTAGTAAACTCAGGTTCATATTTCACCGAGCTTTTAGTTGTCGTTTTAGGTATAACAACTTTTGAAGCCCTGACTGGTTCTTTTTTAATAACCGGCTTTACCTTCTGCTTAATAGTTACAAACGATTTTGGATCAACCATACCAGGCTTCAATGCCTTTGGCGGAACTGGAACTGCCACAGGTTTTTGAACCGGAGGTTCTGGTTTAGCTGCTACTTTTGGTGCAGGCTTAGCCACTGGCTTCGCTGCTGCTTTGGGTAATGGTTTCTTTGCCACAGGTTTCGGGGGGGCTTTTTTAGGAGCCGCTTTTTTAGGTGCAGGTTTCTGCACAGTTTTCTTAGCCGCTGGTTTTTTTGCAGCAGCCTTTTTAGGGGCGGGTTTGGCGGCTTTTTTAGGAGCCTGTTTTTTCTTAATTGCCATGATTTACCCTTTTTTTAAAACATTCACATTTAGCGAAACATCGTTTATTTCAATCGTTATGCCTTCTTGAATTTCAGGCAAAAACTCCAGCTTGTCAGCTAGAATTTCGGCGCAAATATAGGCTTTAAACTGAGCCAAAGAATCTTTTAATCCTCCTATTGCCGAGGCAGTTACTTCTATTCTGTCCGTCAGGTCAAAGTTGCTGTCTTTCCGGATTTTCTGGATGCGGTTTACAAATTCCCTTGCATTTCCCTCAGCTTCCAGTTCTGGGGTGATGGTGACATCCAATGCTACCGTCAAACTGCCTTTATTGGCCACCGTCCACCCTGGAATATCCTCACTGCTGATGTCCACATCGGTTATTTGTAATATTACAGGTTCGCCATCAACTGACAAATTATATTGACCTTCTTTTTCTAACAAGGCAATGTCTTCCTGTGTGAATAATGACAGGGCTATGGACACCGCTTTCATTTTTGCACCCAATTTTTTGCCAAGGGCAACAAAGTTGGGTTTGATTTTTTTGCTGATGAACGTATTATCAGGATTCAAGTATTCAATCTCTTTAATATTTACTTCAGCCTTTATTAAATCTTCTACCAGTAGCAATTGCTCTTTCATGGAAGCACTTAAAACCGGTATCAATACTTTTTGCAAAGGCTGACGAACTTTAAGGTTCGTTTTTTTGCGCAGCGATAATATTAGAGAGCAAGCATCCTGTGCCAGTTGCATTCTTTCTTCCAATGATTCATCAATGGCCCCCCTGCCCCCCGAAAGGGGGTTCTGGGTCGCATCAATATCAGGGAAACTGACATGATGCACAGATTCTACTTTTGTACCATCAGCATTTTTAAATCTTTCTGTTATTGCGTTCAGGTTTTGAAAAACAATATCGCTGAAGAATGGAGCTATAGGAGCTATCAATCGGGTAATTGTTTCCAAACATTCATACAAGGTTTGATAAGCACAAATCTTATCCTGTTCATATTCGCCTTTCCAAAATCGTCTTCTGCATAAGCGGACATACCAGTTGCTCAAATGCTCATCTACAAAATCTTCTATTACACGGCCAGCTTGTGTGGGTTCATAATCATCCATGTAAGCATTTGCTTTCTTTACTACCGTATTGAGTGAGGAAAGAATCCAACGGTCAATTTCCGGACGTTCTGCTAATGGAATGTATGTTTCTTTAAAAGCAAAACCATCTACATTAGCATACAGGGCAAAAAATTGATAGGTATTATATAATGTTCCAAAAAATTTTCGTTGCACTTCTTTAATACCATCAAGGTCAAACTTCATATTGTCCCACGGCGATGCGTTGGTAACGAGGTACCACCTTGTAGCATCGGCTCCGAAGGTTTCGATTGTTTTGAATGGATCCACCACATTGCCCAAACGCTTACTCATTTTGTTGCCGTTCTTATCCAGCACCAATCCGTTTGATACGCAGGTTTTGTAAGCTACACTATCGAACAACATTACAGCAATAGCATGAAGAGTATAAAACCAACCTCTAGTCTGGTCAACACCTTCGGCGATATAATCAGCCGGGAAGCTTTGCTCAAATGTTTCTTTATTCTCGAAAGGGAAATGCCATTGGGCATAAGGCATGGCACCGCTATCAAACCAAACGTCAATTAAATCAGGAACCCGTTTCATTGGTTTGTCTGACGGACTCACCAAAATAATATCATCTACATAAGGTTTGTGTAAATCTAAAATTCCTTCATGCAAGTAATGTTTGTTTACATCACCGCCCAATACTTCATTTGCTTTGCGAATGCCATCATTTAATTCCTGTATAGAACCAATACAAATTTTTTCTTCTCCATCTTCTGTTG